>JALOAG010000007.1 GCA_023228875.1 Bacteroidia bacterium
TTTAATGGATAGCTCGTCAAGCCATTCCTCAAATCGCTGGTTGGCAAGCGGTGCTGATACCATGTGCTTACACTTTCTTTGGCAATGGTAGTAGAAGAATTTCCTCCCGCTTTTGCCTCTTGAACCGCTTCCTGTCAGGTTGCTTTTACAATCGGGACAAATAAGAAAGCCTCTTAGCGGAAGTTCTGCTTTGGCAGCTTTGGGTTTGGACATGATGATTTTGGTTTTCCCTGAAAGCACCTACGCTTTTTGAAAGAGTGCTTCGCTTACTATGGCTCTATGTACTCCGTCTATTACTTGTCGAGGTTCGTCATTGAGGGCGGGGATTACGATTTTCCCTGCATATATCGGGTTGTCAAATAAGGTGGCGAATCTGCTTCTTGAAAGTGTCATACCTTTGGGTGCAAGCATTTTCCTGATTTGTACTTTATCGTATAAGCCTGTGCAGTAGAGTTCAAAGGCTTCTCTGACTAAATCTGCTTTGTGTCCGTCAGGAATTAACAGGGGTTTGTTTTTTTCGTCTCTTGTGTATTTGTATCCAAAGGGAGCGGTGCTGCAATGCCTGCCTTCTTTCATTGCTCTTCTCATTCCGTTGGAGGCGTTCATTGAACGTCTGTCGTTTTCTATTTCAGGGGTGGACAGGTAGATGACTAAAAGTAGTTTGTTTTCGGGTATGGATAAATCCAAAGGTTGCTCCATTGCTTCACATTCTACTCCGAGGGTTTTTAGCTGCTTTATCATGATTAAGGCTTCGGTGGCATTTCGGGAAAACCTGTCCCATTTGAGGAAGACGAGTTTGTTTATTTTGCCTTTGTGCTGTTTGAGGTAGGAAAGCAGCTTTTTGAAGGTGGGGCGGTCAAAAGTTTTGGCGGAATGGTCTTCGGAGAAATGTTCTACTACTTGGTATTGTTTTATCTTGCAGTAGGTGTTTAGTTTGTCTTGTTGGTCTGTCAGGCTGTATCCGTGGCTTTGTTCGTCTGTGCTGACCCTGATGTAGGTGATGGCGGTTGTCATAGACTTGATGTTATCTTTTATGTGCTGTCTGTCTTATGCTGTTTCAAAGATAGGAAAAAATTCAGTTGTGGAAATACCGCTATTCTGAAAAATGTTTCTGTAAGGAAAGAACAGCAAAGTTTAATGTCTGAATGAAAGGATTTGAAAGGTTCTGAAAGGAAATGAAAGATTTTAAATGTTTTGATGTAAAATGTAATGTTTTGAAATATTTTGAAAGGAAATGAAAGGATGAGATTTTTTGGGAAAGTATGATTTTGTGATATGGGTATTTTTTCGCTTTATAGAATTGATTACCAAGTGTTTGTGTTAATGTAGTTTTTTCTCTTGTAGGGAGGGGCGGAACTCAAAAAGTGTGCTGCGGGTATAAAAAGCGGAAACCCCCTTATCAACATGTTGATAACCCTGACAGAGTAAATTCCCTCTCTCCTTTTTGAAACAAGCATTTTGGAAGTATTTTGCGGTGTTAATAAGCCTGATACTTTTCCAATAGGGCAATAATTAGTTTGGCTGTTTGGTTTTAATGGTGTTACTTAGCCCACGTCTTTTGGGGGAATTGTAAGCTGCTTTTTTGCCTGTTTCTGTCTCAAATCAGCCTTTTTTCTTCGTTTAGGCACGCAAAGCTGACCTTTAAAACCATTAATGGAAAATCATTCAAAATAAGTACTCACCTAAAACAATTTAAGGAATATGCACTTCTTCACAGAACATACTATACTCCCTGCTCAAGAAGTTTCGGATAAATACGGTCCTGATGGCGGAACTTCTTCTGATTTATACAATATTTCAGCCCGATTTGAATTGCCAAAAGGAAATACAGCAAAGGCTTTTGCATGCCAAGCGGGATTAATGTTGGTGCAACAATCATCTGTAGATTCTGACTTGGTTAATGTTCTTATCAAACCTAATGAATCGCCTAAATCTTATTTACAGGTTAAATATTACATATACAGAGGCATACTGAAAAGCAGCTTAATAAGTGGAAATGATATTACACCCGCAGACATCAGCAACAATGAATTAATTGCAAGATTTTGGGATGAAAATGAAAACCACCCAGACCCCAAAGCCTATTTAATAGGATTTGATAACAGCCTGCCGGACAGTACCGACATTGAAGATATTCTTCTATGTACCGTTTCTGGCACTGTAGAACCAATATATGTAAAGGAAGGCGAGTGGTTTGGCGATTTTGGGGGTACACATGAAACCGAAAAGCATCCGATAGATTTTGAAGTTCTCATTGACAATGCCGAAGAAGTAATCACTACCCTCGGCTATTTAAGAAACGGCTTTTATAATTCCGATACTTCTAAATATCAGGTAAATGTTACTTCTAAATCAAACTTAGAAAAACGCAGAATAAGAGAGCAAATTTTATCATTTATTGACCCTGCTGCTCTTTTTGGTATGTTTTATAATGAAAAGGTTGGTTTTACTGAATATCCTTCAGGCTCAAAAGTAGCCAAGGATACGAATAACGACCACAACACTCCGGAATACATTTACACCGTATTCCTGAACAAATTTGAAACCAAGCATACTGTTTACCTTGACATAAGAAGCGACAGGGGATTTTCTTATAATTTCTATGGAAACTACGATGACCAAACTATCAATAACAATAATATTAAAATCAAACTTGGCAGTGCAGCAGTTACTCCCCAAAAGTATCAGACAAATGATTGGCCAATAATCATTATCTCTCAATCTCAAAATTGGACTGGGACTAATCCAATACCTGCTAAAAACAGGATTAAATTTCAATTACGGCTTGATGATGTGGGAACTTCCGGCAGTGCGGGATACCCGCTGATTTTTCTTGAAAACATTAGTGTACTAAATCCAACTAATAATAATAAAATAACTTCTAACTGGATAGCAAAGAAAGCTCTGTTAGAGGGGAATATTCCTAATGTTGTGGCAGAAAAATATACCAAAGAAGTAACTTTTCATTTTCCCCATAAGGATTCCGGCTCTACCAAAAACAATGTAGCCCATTATATTCAGATATGCTACTTTCGGCAAAATCATAGCCTGACTCCATCAAGCACCGTAATGCCGAGTTCTAAGTATTTCAACAACGCTTTTGTTGAACTTGACCGTCTTGTATTAGGCACTTACAAAGACCCCTATTCACCGGGCACTCCTGAAAATCCTGTTCGTAAAAACAAAACAATAGAATCCGGCAAGTATCACCTCATTCATCAGAAGCTCAATGAAAATGACGGAACAGGCAATTTTGCCTTTTGCGCGAAATCAGGCGCATACTGGGAAAGAACAGGAGCACCCATGTTTGGAGGAGAATACCCTGCCCGTGTGTTGCTATACACCACTATTTACAAAGAAGACGAGAACAACAGCAACAAAAAATTCTTACCGACTTATAACAGAAGGTTCAACCTCCACGAAAATTCATTATTTGAGAATTCAAAATTACGAAACGACATGGATTTAATCTGCCGAAGCTATAAGATTGATAACAACGACATTAAAATGCTGGGTATTAATTGGTATAGTGAATCGGGGAGAGAAGATGTTTCTAAAAATCATAAAGAAAACCTGATGTTGTTGGGGTTGACCCATAAGGAACTGACCGCCATTTATGAAACAACAGGATTGGCTTACGATGATTTTCACAGGTACATTTACTTAGACCCCGACAGCAGCAACCCTCTTACATCTGATGCACCTGAAAACATACGTTATCACAAATATACCATACGCATTCAGGGAATTGCAAATACAACCAATGGAAATGGAATTAACGAGATAGGAATGATTACCCCGCAATTAGACGAGCAGGATATTGTAGTTTACAGCAGAGACAACCAGTTCTTTCACTCACAAGATTTTTCAGAGCCGGAATCACTATCTCCTGGTCAAAACAGACTTGAAATGCATATTTACGAACTTCCAAAGTGGCAGAGAACTGTAGCAACAACAAAACAGAACCCGCCACCACGAAATGGAATGATTTTATGTCGTGACAATATTGACTTGAGTTTGGTTTATGATGTTCAAAATGTATACTTTATCTATTTCAGAAAAGATGGGTCATCTGCCGAAGTTTGTAATTCAGAACTTGTGCTTTGTCATTCTCTTAATAATGGGAAAGTTGTATCAACAGAATACTTGAATGCCAAGAAGTGGATTCCAGACCCTGGTTATGAGCAGCCTCATTTTCATGTTTGGACATATGGAGTCGATAAGTATAGACCTCGAGAAATTGATTTATGTGATTCATATACTTACTTAGGTAAAAATAGAAGAGTACTAAGTTTTGGAATGTACAGAGGTAGCGAATATAGAGTTGTTAGGTATTTTGCAGATGAAAAAATGGGATTTATGGTTCATCTAGAAGCCTTGAATCTTCAAAATCCTAATATTAAATTTGAATGGGTTAAAACTATACGATATTATTGTCAAATACTGCCATGTGCTGCTTTCTTAGGAGTTCTTGCGCAAGTCGATTTTGGACAAGTATCAGCGGGAATGGCTTACCCAGATGCTTCTTGTTTTCCCAGTACAACACATACAAATGGGAAGGCTGTTGATACTAGATATGGAATCTATCAGTCGCGTGGTTGGGCAGAAGACCAAATTTATCTTGATAAAATGTATCGCTATGGGTTTGATGCGATTTATAAGGGAGATATTGCTTTAACCCTAAAGTGGCCTGCTACATACGCAAAATACCATGAAGACCACTTGCATTGTGGTGGTTTTATTATGCAAAATAACAAGATAAGAATAGATGAGTAGTAAAATTTGTAATAATAGTCTTGTGAATCATCTATACTATATGGTTTTAGGTACTTTGTCAGGGGAGGGGAAATTAATCAAAAAGTTTGAATTTGTATAAATGAGCATGACCGCGACACATATCAAAGAAGTATTGAAATTGTCAGGAACTTACAGTTTGTTCCTTTTTATTTCTTGCTATGGTAACACAACAGGAGAAAAAGAATCAGTAGCAATCTCTACTACTATATCTCTATCAGATTCCTCTCTGATTCTGACAACAGCACAAGATACTGCAACATCAAATATAAATTCCCCGATACCAACCTACCCTTTTGGGGACTCGCTAATTTTATCCGACTATTTTTTAACAGGCTGGGGCGACCATGAAGAACGTGAAGAAAATCCTAAATTAGACGAAATAGATTCGAGTGTAGTAGCAACATTTCGTAAGCTAAATTTTTCAAAAGACATATTAGCAACACCAACATACCGTCAGTATCGAATACTATCAACAGATAGACATGACCTATGCCAATGTCAAATAGCCGACAATATAGATAAATTTCAATTCAAATATCAGCTCGAAGACATTTTTGATTACAATGTCTATTATGCTTTTACTAATAAGACAAACAGCACTACTTGTGAAATGCGATGCTTCGAAACTGGTTGCATTGTATTGATTGATAAAAACAACGACACCGCCATATTTATTCCTGCCTACCATTTAGGGAGTGTATCTTGTTGCGGAGATTATATGTTTTTTTACATGAAATCTAATGGACAGATTTCACTTGTAGAAACCTCCGTTTTTGAAGGCGATTTTAAATATGTTTGGAAGAAAGATATAATAATTAATCGATATGGCGGAATTGACATTTTGGAAAAATAATAACTATGACAAAACTAACATCACTAAACAATTTAATTTCCATTGATAATATTCCAGCCGAGTTTGAATTTATTCAGGATGGGATAAATACGGTATTTTCCAAGCTGTTTTTTTAAGCAGTTGTATTTTTACCGTTCGGGAGATGTCAGGCATTACTCATTCACACTGGTAAGCAAATCCAAAATTGCGATTGATATTACAGGGGGAGAAGACATTGTTCTGGTGGTTAATCCGGGCTATTCTTCAAGCTCTCCAAGCGAGTTTGATGTAAGTGCCAGATATAGATGGATTTTAAAAGACAGACTTGGTTCGTTTGACATAGGTTCATTTGATTACTCCCCCGAAGCGTTTTTAGATATTATAATCAAGGTTTTTGGGATAGACACGGCAAGCATCTTACAATCGGCAATCTATGCTTTTTTTCACGAATCGGACTATGATGAGGACTCTGACCCCTTGCAACACTTTGTTGAAGTGTTTAATGAGTATTTCTCCCCCGCTACAGATTTAACAGTTCCCTCTCACGACAACTTAAACGAAATAATAGAAGACCTGATTGCTCAAATGGCAACAGGAGGGAATGACCCATTCGCTGTAATATTTAGCTTATACATTGATGCAGGAGCAACCCTTGAAGAAAAGCTTGCCAACATAGAAACTTTATTCAGAGAATACTTCGGGGGATTTACATTAGACTCCTTTAAACAAATACTCCTTCCTCAATTTTCAGTTTCTTTTCACGACTTAAATATTGCGTTGGAATTTCCCCGAAATATCCTCCAACCAATTAACGAACAAACAGGAGAGGTTGAAGAAGACGAGGAAATAAAAACAAGATTAACTTGTGATTTAGGCTCACTTACCTTCGATAGCGATGTCGGTTTTTCTTTCAATGCTGTGTTATCTATGGCATTGGACAAATCTGAAATCTTAGGCACAGGCTTTATATTAGAAGCCACAGGAATAAAGATTGATTTAAGCGACTCCTCCAACATCCCCGAAGCAGACGCAGAAGACCGCCCCTCCTCATTCAAAGGCATCTACATAGAAGAAGCCACCATAGGGCTGCCCAAAGACTGGACAAACAACTCCGATGTAGGGGTAGAAATCAAAGGAAAAGAACTCCTCATAGGCACAGAAGGCGGCTTTTCGGGTAAGATAGGCGTAGAAGGCAACGGCAACCTCAAATTCAGCCTCTTAGGCATAGAAATTGACTTCACCTCCTTTTATGTTGAATTTAAGCAAAATCAAGTCCTTTCCTCCGACATCAAAGGCAAGCTCACCATACCGGGGCTGCAAGACAGCACAGGCGAGGACGCCAAGCTGGACTTTGTTATAGACTGGAACAAAGACGGCTACTCCATAGAATTTAAAAACACCAACGGCATTCAGCTAAAAGTTCCCAATGTAGTGGACATCACCCTGTACTCCCTTTCCATTGGCAGGATTAACGGCAAGTGGGAGTTCAAGAGCAAAGGAAAGATTGACAGGGTGAGGGATATTCCTGTTATCGGGGCGATAATCCCCCGCACCATTGACTTTAAGCAATTTGAAATCAACCAGGGGGCAGCCAACGATTACAACATAGACATCAAATGGGAAAACGATGTAACAGCCAATTTCAGTAAGAACGGCTTATCCGTTGATGAGGAGCATACTTTCCCAATCAACAAAACCTTCCTTAAAATCTTCACGCTTCATTTGATGAAGTTGCAGGTTAAGTCAAACGACCAAAACGGTGTTGATATTCAGGCATTGGCAGACGCGGATTTGGAACTGAAACCCATTTTTGCCAAAGCGAGAGGCGGAGGGCTGAAAGCAGAAATTTCCTTTCCCGAAAACGGAGGAAACCTTGGACCTGTAGATATCCGGTTCAGCTTTGTTACCCCCACCTCAATGGGTATTAAAATCAAAATACCGGGAATTGAAGGGCAGGGATATTTGGACAAAGACCTTGCTGAGGAAAAATATTCGGGAATGCTGCACCTTGAAATTCAGGACAAGCTGAAAATCACGGCTTTAGGCATACTTAACCTGAAGCTGCCAAGCGGTAAAGCGGGATTTTCTATTATTGGCATTGCTACTGTTGAGTTTGACCCTGCTATTGATATTACGGCAGGCTTGAAATTGAGCGGCATTGGCGCATTGTTCGGGCTGAACCGCTCCATGGACATTTCCGCTTTGCTAAGCAGCCTGCGCAACGACACCCTGCAACATTTAATGTTCCCCAAAGACCCTGAAAAAAACGCGCCAACCATTATCAGCACCATGGGCAGTGTTTTTCCTGTACATGAAGGGCAATTTACCTTCGGGTTGCTGCTGAAAGCCTATTGGGGAGGCGAAAAGCTGGTGCAACTGAAATTAGGCGTATTGGTAGAAGTTCCTGACCCTGTAAAAATTGTTATTGCGGGAATATTGCAAATCAACCTGCCTGACGAGGCAAATCCATTAATAAAGATAAATGCTTCTTTCCTTGCGGCTGTTGATTTCGAAGCCAAAAAGTTTGCGCTGGATGCCAGGATATACGATTCCAAAATCATGAATATTTCCATTTCGGGAGATATTCTGGCAAGGTATTATTGGGGAGAAAACAGCGGATTTATGCTCTCAATAGGAGGTTTCCACCCGTCTTATACGCCTCAGAAAATGGACTTGCCCGCCAAGATTAACCGTTTGGCATTAAGCTTTATAGATGAACCGGGCAAGAGCCTGAAAGGTGTTTTTTACATGGCGGTTACTTCAAATTCCGTGCAGTTTGGAGCAGTGCTTGATTTATATGTGGGCATTGCCTTAGGCTATAACCTTAAAGCCAATTTCAGTCTTGATGTGCTGATTTACACTAAGCCACAGTTTTCGTTTATAGCAGAAATGCACATAAGCGCAGGGGTATATAAAGGGAGTAAAAACAAACCTGCTGCCGGCATAAGCATAAGCATGTCGCTTCAGGGACCAAACCCATACCATGCAAAAGGCAGGGGGTCTGTGAGCATAGGACCGATTGAGGTTTCCGCTGATTTTGATTTGAAGCTCAGCAATGAGAAACCAATTTCTGCATCAAGCGTAAACGTGTTTGCCTTGCTGACAGCACAGCTTCAGAACAATTATACTTGGCAAACCATTTTGTCTGCTGTAAATGTTAACATGAGAGAAGCGGATTTATCCGAATCGGGAGGAAATACATTACTTCTTCATCCGATGGGCAGGTTGCAGGTAAAACAAGGTATAGTGCCTTTAAATATTCCAATTAAATGTTTTGGAAATTCAACGGTTGAAGGCGATGACAAAATGTGGATTCAAAGCGCGAAGATTGGACAAACAACACTTATCACAGCTCCCACTAAAGACAAATTTGCTCCTGACCAGTTTTTCAATATTTCGGACAGCGAAAAGCTGACTTCTCCTTCCTTTAATGATTATGAAGATGGGGTGGAAATCGGAGGTGTTGATGTGATTGAATCTTCATGTGTAAGAATAAAAGAGGCAGGACATGACCCGGTAATTATAGACAGGGAATTTACTTACCCGAGACCTTTTGAAACCCTTGATGTTAACCGCCAAAATGATTTGTTAAGCGGTGGAGTTGTTGCGGGTTCTCCTGTTGCAGGTAAAAACCCCGCCCATAATTTTATTGGAGAAGAGCAGCAGGTATCGTCAGCTCAGGATGGGTTTACGCTTTTGTTTGCAGAAGATAACACAGAAGTTGCCGCTGAGTTAACCTTCCTGACTTATGAAGATGCAATAAGCTCTCTTCAAGCCTATGCCCTTGATTTGGACTTATTTGAAAATGAAATAATTATTGAACAGAGGAGTATTATTGTAACGAGTTAAAAAAATAGAATATTATGAGTGAAAACGCCAACTATGCTTTCCTGCCCCATTTAAGAAAAGGGCTTACTGTTTTTCTGACAACTCCTGACGGTGATACTGAAGAGGTAACAGCAAGGTCTTCCGTTAATATTAAGTTAGATGTTAAAGGAAATAAAAGCAGCCAGGAATTTGTTGACAAGGATATTCAACTGTACGGTCCTGCGGATGTGGTTGGAATAGACCCGAACGCCATTGTCAGAACAGAGCCGCATGACGGGGCAGAAGATTTTTTGTCAAACTTTCTTCCCTTTGTGGAGTTTTACGAAGAAGATTTCCCTTGGGCATACAATCCTTTTGCGCCTGAAGGTGTAAATCCCAATAAAAAACTAAGACCCTGGCTGACATTAGCCGTCATGGAAGCGGACGAATTTGAAAATTCAAAAATAAAAGGCAATTCTTTGGGTGTAATTAAAATTAAGGACACCTCTCATTCCCTGCCAAACCCCACTCAATTATGGGCATGGGCGCATACACAGGTAAACGCGGTTTCGGGCTTGGAAGGAGGGGACACAAATTACAGCGCTGATTTAGATAAAATAAAAAACCGCATCAGCCAAAGCCCCAACAGCGGAGTTTCAAGAATTATTTGTCCGCGCAAACTAAAGCAGGGAGTTCAGTATTTTGGGTTTTTGATTCCGACTTTTGAGGTGGGAAGACTTGCGGGATTGGGAGAAGAAACAGGTTCTCAGGATTTTCAGGCAGGGGCATGGATTGAGGACGCGGAAACAGAAGTGGTTTTTCCATACTACTATAAATGGAGTTTCAGAACATCAGAAGGAGATGATTTTAAAACACTGGTTCAGAAATTAAAACCCGAAGCAGCGCATCCTTCCATGGGTAAACGCCCGATGGAGATTTCCAATACCAACTATCCCGAATTAGACAACCTGTTTGAAGGAGAAGAACCGGAGCTGACACAGAAAACTGTTTTACTGGAAGGCGTTTTGGCGCAGGTAAGTGAAAACAATGAACCCGGAGCATGGGACTTGGAAGAGGCAGGTGTGTTTAAAGAAGAATTGAAAGATTTTTTACATTTGTCGGAATCGGGAGACCCTGACCCTGTGATTACCCCTGAGATTTATGGCAAATGGCATGCAAATTCAAGTGAGTTAGACCATGAAGGAACAGGTTGGCTGGATGTTCTGAACCTCGACCCCCGAAACAGGGTTGCCGCGGGAGTGGGCGCGGAAGTGGTAAGGAAGAACCAGGAATTTTTTATGGACTTAGCATGGAAAAGATTAGGGCAGCTTGACACCGTAAATTCTGTTATTGAAACCACCCGCCTATGCTATGGAGTAGCCTCGGCAGCGGAACAGCGCCATTTTGCCACACTGGCAACCGAAGAGTTTATAGGAATCTGGTCGGGTTCACACAACAGGATTGGCGATTCCGTTACAGGGAAAACCATAGCTTTTGCCATAGACAGCAACAGCCCGCTTTCCGCTTCAATCACCGGTGCGGATTTCAGGACTTGCATGAGAGCGGGTGGCGATTTAGCCGTTGCCTGCAATTGGGACGGCAGCAACTTTTTGGCAAATGTAAACAGCGAAACGGTAACTTTACTTCCCGTGAGAGCCTCCGCAGTTTCGTCCCAGTATGCGGTTTCAATTAACAGCATATTGACCTCTACCGAAACAGAGGCGACATTTATTTCGGGTTTGCCGCACCTCGAAGACTTTATACTGACAACCCCGGGAACATCTCTGTCAAATACATGGACGGTATTTGAAGGCTCAAGCAACCATTTTAATGACGCACAAGCTATTTTTGTGGCAAATATGGAATCCGTAGAAGAAACCGTGTATTGGGTTGAAGCCGCTCCGCCAACCATAAACCTGGCAACCGTGAGAGCGGACATAGCAGGCGGAGTTTCAACCGTTACGAATTACAGCAACCGGCTAAATTACAGGATTGCAGCCTCTCCTCACTCGCCACAGGCTCTCATTACCCACAGGAATGTGGTGATGGCGTATCCTGCCATAGATATACCCGCTTATGAGTATCTGGAAAAAATATCTCCCGATTTTATTATTCCCAACTTCCATAAAGTGGAGCAGGAAAGCATCACCATGCTGCAACTGAACAACCGGTTTGTGAACTCCTTTTTTGTGGGCATGAACCACGAAATGTCACGAGAGATGCTGTGGCGCAAATACCCTACGGATATGCGGGGCAGCTATTTCAGAAAATTCTGGAAAAACACCATTCCTGCAACCGAAACCGACCCTGTGGAGTTGAACAAATACCGCGACATAAGCCCCATACACGGTTGGGGGCTAAACGAAGATATAGACAGCAACCGCAAACCGGGAATGTCTCCCACCTCAAAACCTTTGGTAATGGTGATAAGAGGCGAACTGATTGAGCAGTTTCCGCATGTGAACGTGTATGCGGAAAAAGCGGAATGGAATTTAGTTGGAGAAATTGTAAACAATGAAGAGCCAAGAAATGGCACAGGAATTATAAAAGACCCCATTTTCTACGGCTTTTTGCAGCCCGATGTAATGCTCGTGGGCTTTGACCTGACCGAGAGCGAAGCCAAAGGCACTTGGGGAGAAGAAACAACACCTACAACAAGCATGGAAGCAGGTTGGTTTTTTGTGCTGGA
The DNA here is from genome assembly GCA_023228875.1 of Bacteroidia bacterium. Classification (NCBI taxonomy): domain Bacteria; kingdom Pseudomonadati; phylum Bacteroidota; class Bacteroidia; species Bacteroidia bacterium. The sequence continues at coordinate 12,126 of JALOAG010000007.1, forward strand.
AGAAAGGGCAGGGGACACAAGGTTTGGATTGCAAATGCCGACAAGTCCGTCAGGGTGGCAGCTTGACCCTTCTGATTGGACGAAATTACATTGGGGACATATAGCCCACAGAATGTATATAGCCTACAAAATAGAAGAGCCTGACATCAGCGAGATTAACTTTATAGATACAGATATAACTCTTTCAAGTGATTTTGAAGATGACCCTACTTGGGGTTCAAATTCCGCCAATATGGGCGTGATTTTTTGCCGCAATGCCTCTAAGGTATTAATTCATGCAAGCAATATGTTAAACCAAACAACAGAATAATTATGAAAAAGACACTTTTAAACCCGCTCTTGTTGCTCACTCCTTCACTCCTTTTTGCACAGGAAAACGGAGAGGTAAAAAACATGCAGGTTATTACGGTAAATCAGAGTTCTTCAACAAGCTATGGCAGTTCTGTTGCTTCTTATGCTGCAAATAAAATCATGGCAGGTTCGGTAAATGGAACAAATAACGGAGAGGTTTTTATTCACACACTCAACACCAACGGAACAGTACAATCTTCTGTTAGGATTACAAGAAATGAAAGCGGCTTTGGCAATCACGACATATTTCAAGACGCTTTTGGTGCTTCTGTTGCCGTTGTGGGAGACTTAAACGATGATGGCATTGATGATATAGTAGTTGGCGCACCTTTTTTTAATGGTCAGAGAGGTTCTTTATGGTTTTTGTATTTAAATGCAGATGGACAGGTAATAGGAGAAAGAAGATTAAGCGACACCACTACCGGCTTTGGTTCAATTAGCAACGGAAATAATTTTGGGACAAGTATAACCAATATTGGAGATATAGATGGGAATGGCTATGATGATATAGCTGTAGGCTCTCCTTACAATAATGCCTCAACATCTCAAAATGGTTCTGTATATATAATTCTTTTAGAGAAAAACGGCACAGTAAAATCCCATTCACGGATTAACGACAACAACAACCTGTTTGGGAGGTCACACTTTAGATTTGGAACAGGTTTAGCGAATATAGGGGACATAGACGGAGACGGAAATACGGACTTAGCAGTCGGAGAACCCGGGTTAAACGAAACAGTATGGATACTTTTCCTGAATAGCAACGGAACATTAAAAAGTGTGCAGGAAATTGGAAAGGACAAAGGTGGGTTTACGGATTCTTTTAATCTGAATTCAAATTTTGGACAATCTATAACAAACTTGGGCGATATAGACGGGGATGGAATAAATGATATAGCGGTGGGAGAACCGGGCTATATAAATCCCGATTCTTCGGGGACATACTACGGAAGAGTTTGGGTGTTGCTGCTCAATGCAGACGGCACAGTAAAAAAGAACATAGAAATAAACAGAGGAAAAGGCGGATTTACAGGAAATATAAACAGTAATGACCGCTTTGGTCGGTCAGTTTCCAGAGTTCCTGATTTGGATGGAGATAGTGTTCCAGAGCTTGCGGTTGGCTCAACAGGCTTTGATGTTGCTTCGGGTTCGGGTGCGGTGTATATCCTTTTCCTGAAAGGCGTACCGCAGGTGAGCGTGGCGCACATTGCAGCCCCTGCGCTTCAAGTGCAGGTATATCCCAATCCTGCAAAGGAGATGCTGCATTTTGACTTTGGGCAAACAGCACCAAGCGAGGCTACTGTGCAACTCTTTGATATGCAGGGTCGTTTGCTCCTCTCCCAAGAACTCCAAACCCTCTCCAATCCAGGTATTGATGTTTCAGGTATCAACACCGCAGGGGTGTATTACCTGCAAATAAACAGCAACGGTTCTGTGCTTCACAAAAAAATACTGATAGAGAAATAATGCAAAATCAAGCCAATCATATAAATCATAAAAATCAAGGTTCAGACAGCGATGTAATGCTCGTGGGCTTTGACCTGACGGAAAGCGAGGTAAAAGGCACTTGGGAAGATGAAGACCCGCCAACCGTAGCTATGGAAGCGGGCTGGTTTTTTGTGCTGGAAGAAAGAGCGGGAGATACAAGATTTGGATTGCAAATGCCAGACATAAATGACGATGATTGGGACGCTCCGCCTGATGAATGGGCTGATTTACACTGGGGACATATAGCGGACAGAATGGGAAAGTCTGACGTTGATGATATTAACTTTATAGATACAGGTATTGCACTTACAAGTGGAAACCCTTTTGATTTAGCTTGGGCAGCAAATGCCGCCAACATGGGGACATTTTTTTGCCGCAATGCCTCTAAGGTAATGATACACGCAGAAACTATGCTAAACAAAATACCTGAATAAATTATGAAAAAGACACTTTTAAACACATTGATTATTTTTCTGACACCCTTTTGCTTGTTTTCGCAAGAGAATGGGGAAGTAAAGACTGTACAGAAAATTTCTGTGAACCTGCCAACCGCTTTGGGGTATGGATTTGGGGTATCCTCATATTCTGCCAATAAAATAATTGCTGGCAGTCCTAATGGAACAGGAAACGGAGAAATCTACATAAGCACCCTCTCATCTTTGGGAACAATACAATCCACTGTCAGAATAACCCGAAACGTGGGCGGATTTGGCGACCTCAATATTTCAGGACACTCTTTCGGTTGGGCAACAGCCAATGTGGGGGATTTGAACGATGACGGCATAGACGACATTGTAGTAGGTGCGCCTAATTCTAATAGTGATAGGGGGGCATTGTGGTTTTTGTTTTTAGATGCGGACGGACAGGTAATAGGCGAAAGAAGACTAAGCGATACAACCCCGACCTTTCAGCACTTGGCTGATTTAGACAGATTTGGCAGAAGTATAGTCAATATAGGCGATGTTGACGGCAACGGCTATGACGACATAGCAGTAGGTGCACCTTTTCAAAACCACTCAACAACTGATAACGGCTCTGTTTATATTATCCTTTTAGAAAAAGACGGAAAAGTAAAGTCTTATTCACGGATTAACGACAACAACAACCTGTTTGGCAGAACGCATAGGCATTTCGGCTATGTAGCCAATATAGGCGACATTGACGGGGACGGAAATACGGACTTAGCTGTGGGAGAGTCAGGTTACCAAAGTTCGCGGGGGGGCGGTATGGATACTTTTTTTAAACAGTGACGGAACACTAAAAGGTGTGCAGGAAATAGGAGAAGGACAAGGCGGTTTTACAGACTCTTTTAATGTAGGTTCAAATTTCGGACATGATGTAACCAATCTTGGGGATATAGACGGAGACGGAATAAATGACATAGCCGTAGGGGAAATGGGGTATATAAATTCTGATTCTTCGGGAAATTTTTATGGCAGGGCTTGGGTGCTGCTGCTCAATGCAAACGGCACAGTCAAGAAAAATATAGAAATAAACAGTGGAAAAGGCGGGTTCACAGGAGATATAAAAAGCGGGGACAGGTTCGGTTGGTCAATAGCTAAAATTCCAGACTTGGACGGAGATAGTGTTCCTGAACTTGCTATTGCAGCCCCAAACGACCAATCGCCCGCTAATGGCAATGGGGTTGTGTATATCCTTTTCCTCAAAGGTGTTCCGCAGGTGAGCGTGGCGCACATTGCAGCCCCTGCGCTTCAAGTGCAGGTGTACCCCAACCCCGCAAACAGCATGCTGCACTTTGACTTTGGGCAAACAGCACCAAGCGAGGCTACTGTGCAACTCTTTGATATGCAGGGTCGTTTGCTCCTCTCCCAAGAACTCCAAACACATTCCAATCCAGGTATTGATGTTTCAGGTATCAACACCGCAGGGGTGTATTACCTGCAAATAAACAACAATGGTTCTATACTCCACAAAAAAATACTGATAGAGAAATAATGCAAAATCAAGCCAATCATATAAATCATAAAAATCAAGGTTCAGACAGTGATGTGCTGCTCGTGGGCTTTGACCTGACCGAGAGCGAAGCCAAAGGCACTTGGGGAGAAGAAACAACACCTACAACAAGCATGGAAGCAGGTTGGTTTTTTGTGCTGGAAGAAAGAGCAGGGGATACGAGGTTTGGTGCGGGAATGCCAGAGGGGGCTACTGGGTGGAGTACCCCTCCTAAAGAATGGTCAGACTTACATTGGGGACATATAGCCCATGCAATGTATATAGCCGACAAAATAGAAGAACCTGACATAAGTGAGATTAACTTTATTGATACAGACATAGATTTATCAAGCGGTTTTTTGCCTGACTATCCTTGGGGTTTAAATTCTGCCAACATGGGGACGATTTTCTGCCGTAACGCATCAAAAGTATTAATTCACGCAAGCAATATGTTAAACCAAACAACTGAATAATCATGAAAAAGACACTTTTAAACACACTTGTACTGCTTACTCCTTTGTTCGTTTTTGCACAGGAAAACGGAGAAGTAAAAAGTATGCAGATACTTACTATGAACCAAACTACGGTTTTAGACTTTGGAGCGTCTGTATCCTCCTATTCTGCAAACAAAATCATTACAGGCTGTACTAATGGAACAGGTAACGGAGAGATTTTTATTCAAAATCTCAATTCCAACGGAATTGTGCAGTCTACTGTCAGAATAACTCGAAATGAAGGAGGCTTTGGAGACCATGCAATTTCAGGTCATCACTTTGGAGCATCAGTAACAAATGTAGGGGACTTAAACGATGACGGTATAGACGACATTGTAGTTGGAGCTCCTGCATTTAATGGTAGAAGAGGTTCATTGTGGTTTTTGTTCTTGGATGCAGACGGACAAGTAATAGGCGAAAGAAGATTAAGCGATACTACCCCGACCTTTCAACACTTGAATAATCTGGACAGGTTTGGAATAAGTGTTACTAATATTGGCGACATAGACGGCAACGGCTATGACGATATAGCCGTAGGCGCACCTTTTCAAAATATTTCTTCTTCCGACAACGGCTCGGTGTATATCATTTTGTTAGAAAAAGACGGAAAGGTAAAATCTTATTCACGGATTAACGACAACAACAACCTGTTTGGGAGAGAGCATTGGCATTTTGGTAGCAGTGTAGCCAACATAGGAGATATAGACGGGGACGGAAATACGGATTTAGCAGTTGGTGAACCTGATGATACAGATGCTTTATGGATACTGTTTCTGAACAGCAGCGGTACACTAAAAGGCGTACAGGAAATTGGAGAAGGTAAAGGTGGGTTTACAGATTCTTTTGATATCAATCCAAGTTTTGGACATTCTGTAACAAACTTGGGTGATATAGACGGAGACGGAGTAAATGACATAGCAGTTGGCGCAATCGGAAGAACATATATTGATTCGGTAGGCAGTTTCTTTGGTGCGGTATGGGTTCTGCTTCTCAATGCAGACGGCACAGTCAAAAAGAACATAAAAATAGGCAATGGCACAGGCGGCTTTACAGGAAATATAAAAAATGGGGACAGGTTTGGTTGGTCGGTTTCCAGAGTTCCTGATTTGGATGGAGATAGTGTTCCAGAGCTTGCGGTTGGCTCAACAGGCTTTGATGTTGCTTCGGGTTCGGGTGCGGTGTATATCCTGTTCCTCAAAGGCGTGCCGCAGGTGAGCGTGCCGCACATTGCAGCCCCTGCGCTTCAAGTGCAGGTATATCCCAATCCTGCAAAGGAGATGCTGCATATAAGCCTAAGCCAAGCGCAAAGCGGCAAAGTTTCCCTGCAACTGCTTGATATGCACGGCAGAGTAATTAAAACCCGACACTTCCCCAATGCCTTTGAGGAACTGCAGCTTGACATTTCAGACGTGCAGAGCGCAGGGCTATACCTGCTGCAAATAGAGCAGGGCGGGCAATTACTTCACAAAAAAATAAGGATAGAGAGATGAGGAGGGAACAAACACATTCAGCTTTCGCACGCTTCCGTCATTGCGAGGCACGAAGCAATCTCACAGGGATTGCTTCGCTCCATTTCATTACGCTCGCAATGACGAGAACGGACAGCCTCGCAATGACGGAAGCGTCAAATCACAGACTATTCATTTACTAAAAAAAGTAAAACTATGACATTCCAATCAAAACAAACCGACTACCTGAACGAAAGAGCCTTGCGGGACGAGGCGGAGAAAGAGTATATCAGAAGAAGAGAAAGACTCCGAATTCTGGAAGCAGAAATCGCCCGCAAGGAAGCAGCAGGAGATGAAGACACCGAAGACGAAGAAGAGGAACGCGATATTCTGGCGGCAACAGATAATTCTCTCCCTATCGACCCGCCCGAAGGCAGCGTTCAGGAAGCACAGATAGATTTTGAAGCACTCAAAGTCAGCACCCGCAGCAAATACCAAACCTTAGCCGCACACACCCCCCTGCACAAAAATCTTGTAAACAACCTGCACGACAAGTTCCCTATACTGCTGCTGCCTGTGCGGATAGAAACCCGCTTCTATCTGGATTCAGGCAACAAATATCACCTCAAAGTGCGTTTCTTTCCCGATGACGTGCATATAGAAAACCACGAATGGCTGCTCACCCCCTCCGAAACGCAGGACAGAGCCGCCTACATAGCTATTGCAGATGATACGGAAGCAACGGCAGAAGAGAAAAAAGCCGCATAGAACGCCCTTGCATCGGCACACGGCAGCCGGAGAGCCGCCTTTATTGTCAGCCAGAGCTCTGCCTTTGAGCAAAGCGAAGCATGGGTAAGACAGGCGGAAGCCCGCACCCTGCCCGACAAATTTGTAACAACTTTCTATTTCAAAGGGCAGTACGACCCCGATTACAGCTTTGTGGGCGAAGAGGAAAGCGCGCTTGTAAGCGACAGCGTAAAGCTGAGCTTAGACCCCAATGACGAAACACAGATAGACATCGACAGCAGCAATAACGACAACAGCAAAGATGATAAGATAGTCTTTGGCGAGTCGCTCGAATGGATGGGAGATTTCATCAAAGCGAAAAACTGCGGTATGGCAATAGATGTAAAACTTGAAGACCTGGACAGCAGCCTCAGCGGTTTGGCGCAAGTGGGGGTTCAGTGCTTCGTTTGAACATTTGTGCTAAATTTGAGTTTTTGGCTTTGTAGGAAGTTTAGTGATAAAAATCCCCACCATTGCAAAGCAAATAAACTTCTTTCAATCCCTTTAAAGAGTTCAATAATGCGTTCATCAGGTGCGCAACATAAAAGCCGCAACAGCAATGAGCGGCTTTTTTATTGAAAATAACTCCACTGCAACTTTCAACTTTCCTTACTTAACATATCTTTGCCCAAAAATTCAGAGAATATGAAATTATTAGAAAACAAAATAATTTTGGTTACAGGAGGCTCGAGAGGAATTGGGAAGGGAATCGCGGAAGGTATGGCGGCACAAGGTGCAAACATTGCCTTCACTTTTGTCTCCAGCGTTGAGAAAGCAAAGGCATTTGAAGAAGAGCTAAAAAACAAATATAGAGTCCAAGCTAAAGGATATCAATCAAACGCTGCCGACTTTGAAGGTTCTCAAAAATTAGCCGATGAAGTTATTGCCGACTTTGGCAATATAGATGTACTTATAAACAATGCAGGTATTACACGCGACACACTTTTGATGCGTATGTCTGAAGATCAATGGGATGAAGTGATTAATACCAATCTTAAATCTGCTTTTAACATAACAAAAGCATGTATGAAAACTTTTATGAAAAACAGAGCGGGTTCTATTATTAATATCACCTCTATTGTGGGCATTACCGGAAACGCAGGGCAAGCAAATTATGCAGCATCCAAAGCAGGCGTGATTGGTTTTACTAAATCTGTTGCTAAAGAATTAGGGAGCAGAAATGTAAGATGTAATGCGATTGCGCCCGGTTTTATTGAAACAGAAATGACCGAAGCCCTTAGCGAAGAAGTGCGTAATGCATGGACACAAAATATCCCACTCAAACGTGGCGGCTCTCCAACAGAAGTTGCGAATGCTTGTATTTTCTTAGCTTCCGACCTTTCTTCTTATGTAACCGGTCAAACGCTAAATGTGTGCGGTGGAATGGTGATGTAACCTTTTAGCGATTAGTATAATGCCTTTAGACCAAGGAGAGATTAATGAGTATAACAAAAAGGAAATGTCCTTTTTTGACCATATTGATGTGTTAAGAAAACATATCATTCGTTCTGTTGTTGTCTTAATTAGTCTTGTTGTTGTTTGCTTTACATACATAGAAACAATTTTTACTAAAATTATCATTGCGCCAATCAATGCTGATTTCTTTACTTACAGAATGATTTGTAAGTTCTCCCACTACTTTTATAACAGCGATAAATACTGCGTAGGTGACATCAAGATAAAGCTTATTAACCTTCAAATGCAAGGTCAATTTATAGAGGCGTTTAAGATTAGTATAATCTCTGCAATCGTAATCGGTTTTCCATATTTCCTTTGGGAATTATGGAGATTTATCAAACCGGCATTAAAGCCATCAGAACGCAAGTTTTCAAAGGGTTTAATTGCGAGCTGCTCTGCCTTATTCTTTTCCGGGGTATTATTCGGGTATTATATCCTCTCTCCTATTAGTCTGAACTTTTTTGTAGGATTTACCATTAGTGATCAAATTGCCAATGAACCAACATTTCAAAACATTGTGAGCCTTATCAGTTTCTTAGTGATTGGTACAGGACTTATGTTTGAATTACCCATTCTGATGTACTTTTTAGCAAGAATCGGTTTTCTTTCCTCTGAGACACTCAAAAAATATCGCAGACACGCTATCGTTGTCATCGTGATAGTAGCGGCAATTGTTACACCTCCCGATGTTATCAGCCAAATCATTTTAACTATTCCCATTTATTTACTATTTGAGCTGGGCATCAAATTAACCAAAGACATAGAACGTAAACGTCTAAAAGAAAATGAGCAATAAAATATTCCAACACATCCACATCGGCTCTGACCATGCCGGATTTCAACTGAAAGAAGAATTAAAATCATACCTTACAAAACTGGGTTATGAATATACCGATCACGGTACATTTTCAGAAGACTCCACAGATTACCCTGATTATGCACATCCACTCGCACAAGCGGTAGAATCAAATGCAGGGCATGGAGGAGTCTTAATTTGCGGTTCCGGCAATGGTGTATGTATGACAGCTAACAAACATGCTCATATTCGAGCAGCTCTTTGTTGGACAAAAGAAATTGCAGCCTTAGGCAGGTTACACAACAATGCGAATATTATTTGTTTGCCTGCACGCTATGTTTCTACACTTGAAGCTGAAGAAATGGTCAACACCTTTTTGACTACCCAATTTGAGGGTGGGCGACACGAAAGAAGAGTTGAAAAAATTTAGTCTGTTTGCGATGCTTTAACAAGCATTAATTCCTCACATCCACTCCCCACATCATCTTAGTACGCAGGGTGCTCATAAAATTCTCACCCTTGAGACGCGCGAGGTTGAAATTAAATCCTGCTCTTTTGATGGCAATTTGAATATTGGGGGTAAAACTTATAGACCTTGCATCTAAACTGGCTAAGAATGCTTTGCTCCTACCCTCAACCTCAAAGGCAAGGATATGGTCATCAGGAATTACAAACGGTCGAACGTTCAAATTATGAGGAGCAATGGGAGTTATGGCAAAACTTTCGCTCTTGGGGTGCAGAATCGCGCCTCCACAACTCAAATTATAGCCCGTACTGCCTGTGGGTGTAGAACAAATTAACCCGTCTGCCCAATAAGAATTAAAATATTCACCATTGAGGTAAGTATGCACTTTTATCATACTGGAACTGTCTTTTTTGCTTATTACGAAATCGTTGAGGGCATATTTAAAACTGAATAACTCTTCTGACATTTGCAGTTCAAGCACAGATCTTTCATCAATCACAAATGCGCCCTTCATATAGGCATCTATTGCCTTTTCAACATTGTCCGGTGTAATTGCTGCCAAAAAACCCATCCTACCTGTATTAATACCCAAAACAGGAACCCCTGTATCATGGACAATCATAAGCGTATCCAATATAGTCCCGTCTCCGCCAATGCTAATCAGCAAATCCGGCAACACAGCATCGCTTTTGTCAAAAGTGGAAAAACTGCGATAACGACTTACATCAAGTTTTTTTGAAACCTGAGATTCCGACACAACTGTATGCAACCAAACCTCTGAGGATAAACTATCTAAATAATTTACAACCTTTATCAATGTATTGCGAGACAACTCCTTTGATAAATCGCGTGCATAAACAGCAATGAGCATAGGCTTGAGTGTATTTCGGCAACAAATGTAGGAATGTTCAGACAATAACAAATAAAACCGAGCGATTAATCCGCACAATCAAAAACAAACATTCTCTTTATTTTGCTTATTTTTATTGATGTATGGGAAAATACATTAGGCAAAATTATGTAACTTGCGCACCGTTTTAAAGGACACTACCACATTTAGTTAAAATAAAAAAATCTATATCAATTATGTCAGAGAAAGCAAAAATCATTTTAGAGGGCAAGGAATACGAATTGCCTGTTATTACAGGAACCGAAAACGAAAAAGCAATTGACATCTCAAACCTGAGAAGTATGACTGGATATGTTACCTTGGATGTAGGATACAAAAACACCGGTTCTACAAGCAGTGCTATTACTTTTTTAGATGGAGAACAAGGTATATTAAGATACAGAGGATACAGCATAGAAGAACTGGCTGAAAAAGCTACGTTTACTGAAGTAGCCTACCTATTGTTAGAAGGAGAACTTCCCAACGCTACACAATTAGAAAATTTTAACAACGAAATCAAAGTACACACTTTGGTAAATGATGATTTACAAAACATTTTCAAATCGTTCCCTACCGGTTCTCACCCCATGGGTCAGCTTATATCCATGATGTCTGCTCTCTCTGCATACTACCCTAAATCATTAGATCCGAACAGACCTGATGACCAAAAGAGAAGAACCATGTTAAGACTCATTGCAAAAATGCCAACACTTTGTGCAATGATTTACAAAAAACGTACAGGACATCCTTTTATCTACCCTAACAACAAATTGGATTATGTATCCAACTTCTTGAATATGACCTTTAAACATGTCTCTGATGACTACGAAATAGACCCGGTGTTTGTTGATGCCATGAACAAGTTGCTCATTTTGCACGCAGACCACGAACAAAACTGCTCTGCCTCTACTGTCCGCTTAGTAGGTTCATCAAATGCAAGTTTGTATGCATCAATTGCTGCCGGAGTAGCAGCACTTTGGGGTCCTTTGCACGGTGGTGCAAACCAACAAGTGCTTGAAATGCTTGAAAAAATAAGAGATGACGGTGGAGATGTAGCTAAGTTCATTAACAAAGCAAAAGACAAAAATGACCCATTCCGTTTAATGGGATTCGGACACAGAGTTTATAAAAACTTTGACCCAAGAGCCAAAATCATTAAAAAAGCTTGTGATGACATCCTCAATAAACTGGGCATCAATGACCCTGTGTTGGAAATAGCTAAAAAACTCGAAGAGGTTGCATTACAAGACCCCTATTTTGTAGAAAGAAAACTCTATCCAAACGTAGATTTCTATTCAGGAATCATATACAGAGCAATGGGCTTCCCTACAGACATGTTCACTGTACTATTCGCATTAGGAAGACTACCGGGCTGGATTTCTCAATGGAAAGAAATGACAAAAGAAGGTCAACCTATTGGCAGACCTCGTCAAATCTATACCGGATACAACCAAAGACCCTTTGTTGAGATTAGCAAACGCTAACTTCAACGCTTATCATAACAAAAAGCCGTTTCTCAATAAGAAACGGCTTTTTTATTTACCAAGCTTGCCTCATTTCTTCAACACCAAGACAATCAAAACATCGCATTAATAGAACAACTAATTGAATTGATTCTAAATCTCCCCATTTCTTCACAACCACGTGTCAATTCCATACCCTCCTGCCCCATAATAGCAAACTATTGAAGTTTTAATTTAACTCAGAACTTGGCTTTAGCGTGGGTTTTCTGGCTTTCATTTTTCTGTATAATTATGATAGGTCGTGTCGTCTTTCAGGGTGAGGCATAACGGCAGTCCATCTAATAACCCCTTTAGTTTTTAATTTCCGCTACTAAACCACGTATTTAGTTCAAATTTAAGCAACTTTAAAGAAGACTTTTTCAAAAGTAGATTTCCTTAAAGTGAAAAATAAAATGCTGTAAAACGGTTTAAAATCGCTTGTCAGAACTGAGAAATTAATGCCAAGTACTCTTAGGTGCTTTTTGAGGTCTTTTTGGTCTAAAATATTGAAGATTCTGAGGAGGTTGAATGCAGTAAAAATCAGCCCGCAAAGGCAAGCTATCGACAAACAAAACAATCAACCGAACCTCATTGTCTTGTTCGATGAGTTCTTCCAAGCTGTAAAACACTATTAGATTTCTATTTTCACCATCAATATATTTCATAATGTAAATATACTGAAAATCAAATAGATGAGCTACTTTTCGAGATGCAAGTGATTAAAAATCTGCAAGTTGATAAGCAGTTGTGGTTTTAGACATTTTGGCATTACACCGTTTTAATTTGCATAGTCTATGAAATCTTGCATTATTTCTTAGTGATTAATTGTGATTTATGTGGGTAGTCTAACAATGACCGCTAACTCATTTATACCCCTCACAAAACCACGCCAATACAACCAATAGATGTTGGCGTTGCGCCATAAGTGTGAGGGTTTATTGAATTGGGATTATATACTTTTTTTTCTTGTACAAATCCAGATGGACTGTATCTTTATTGCAAACTCAAAACTACGGGTTATTCCCTTTGGGGCTGTTGATCTTGCACGGGAACCTTTTTGGGAAAAATCAAACTTGCTATGATTGCAAGGACAATGATACCTAGAATGATGAACAACGACACATTGGAATCAATTCCTATTTTCTCATACCATTCAGCAAAAATCAGTTTAGAACCAATAAATGTGAGCAATATGGACAAACCGTATCCCAACAAGTGAAACACATTGACAAAATAAGCCAACAAGAAGAACAAACTTCTGAGTCCTAAAATAGCAAAGACATTTGAGAAGAAAATAGTATATGGATCAAGGGTTACGGCAAAAATAGCCGGCACTGAATCCATCGCAAAAAGCAAATCTGAAAACTCTATTACTAAAATGACAATAAATAATGGAGTGAAATAAAATTTGCCATCGTTTTTGTGTCTAAAGCCAATATGCCCTTTTACATTACGAGGAAAAACAGACAAGAACTTAGAAACATAACGTGCAAAGCGTCTGTTAGTGGTACCTTCTTCTTCGCCTTTGTTTTGTATTTGGTCAATCAGCATTTTCACACCTGAAACTACCAATGCTGCACCAAAAATATAGAGTATCCAATGAAATTCATGTACTAAAGCAGATCCGGCAAAAATGAAAACAAACCTCATAATCACCGCTCCAATAATCCCCCACTCTAATACAGTCTTATAATATTTCTTTTCTACATCAAATGATTTAAAAATTAACAGCATCACAAACAGATTATCAATTGACAGCGAATATTCAATAAAGAATCCGGTCAGATATTGCAACGAAATTGTTTTGTTATAAGCTTTTAAGTCTGCAATAAAATCCGTTCCTGTCAGCAGAATCTTATGGTTATACAAATCATTCACCTTTTTGATTCCTGCGAGGTCTTCAATCCCATGTATCAGATGACCGTAATGCCTTAAAAATACATAAAACAACATTGCAAAACCAAACCAAACCGAAGTCCAAATGAGCGCTTCCTTAAATGAAACTTCGTGCTTTTTTCGATTAAATACTCCCAAATCAAAAATGAGAATACCAAAAATCAAAACATTAAAAGCAATAAAAAAAATGACTTCGTTTGACATACAATACGTCTGTGTTTAGTTGATAATAACGTTGCGAAAATAGATGAATATCACCATTTAAAATGGCGCATTGGGTTCTGATTTCATGTGATTAAAAGTGAGTTTCCTCAAAATTCCGGGAGCAAACTTACTCAACAAATAACTCAATTTGCCTTGCAAGGTCATGATGACTTGTTTTTTGCGTCTTTCAACTCCATTTAAAATAATGATTGCAACTTGTTCGGCAGACATCATGCTTTGTTCATTACGTGGAGATTCTGATTGTGCTTTTCCATGGGCATCCAATGCAGCATGTCGAATATTTGACTCTGTAAACCCCGGACATGCTATCATTACGTGCAATCCTGTTTGGAGGTTTTCAGTTCTGAGAGCTTCTAAAAATCCGTGCATCGCAAATTTTGAAGCAGCATAACCGGTTCTTCCCGGCAAACCATTAAACCCTGCTACCGAACTTACCCCAACAACAGTTCCTTTAGATTGTAACAAGTAAGGCATTGCAGCACGAGTACAATAAACAAGTCCAAAGAAATTTACTTGCATCACCTGCTCAATGACCGAAACATCTAATTGAGCAAAATTTGCCCTCATACTAATACCGGCATTGTTGATTAAAACATCAATACCTCCCATCTTTTCTACTGCGAATTGCACAAAAGCCTCACAACTGTTTTGTTGGGTAACATCTAATTGCGTGAAATACAAATGTTGGGTATTTTCCTGCAAGGATAACTCCTGCAAGGCAGCTACATTACGCGCACCCACACAAACATAAGCTCCCCTCAAGAGTGCTTCTTTTGCCAATGCCCTTCCAATGCCTGATGATGCACCTGTAATTACAATCCGTTTCCCTTTTAATTTCATTTGTATGTTGCAATATTATTCAAAAATCATTCGGCTCCATAAACTGAATTCAACAGTTGCTCTGCATAATAGGGAGCTAAGGTAACTCCTTTAGATCCCATGCCATTCAACACATACATCCCCTTTATTTGTTCATGTTCTGCAAACATGGGTCTTCCATAGTGAAATGCGGGTCTAACGCCTGCCTTTATCTCTTTAATAGCATACTTTCCTTGCAAAAAATCATCTAAACGCTCTTTTAAAAAGTCGGTTTCTTTTTGTGTTGGCTCATAATCCATACGATCCCATGTATAAGTAGAACCTACACGTGCAGAATGTTTACCGGTGGGTAACATAAAAACTTGTTTATGATAAATGGTCGGTTCTAACTCAAATGCTGTTTCTATTTCAAACACTTGTCCTTTGACCGGATTATATGGCAAATGAGGAAATTCAGGTTGTGTGCGTTCAAACTCTCCCCTGCACAGAAATACTTTGTCAAATTGACTATTTTCAAACAAAAATCCATGTTCCTTTATTTCAATATCTTGTCCAACGATGGGTGACCCAACAACAAACCTGTCGGCAACTTGAAACATTTTTCTTACCGTTGAAATAAATAACGGCAAATCAACCCAACCTGTTGATTTTACTAGATAACTGCCAAAATCTGAACGAATGTAATCAGGAAAATGTCCATGATATTCCTCAATCCATACCGCTGTTTTATCAGTACCGACTAACACATCCCAATCGTTTTGTTCTTCAATATCTTTACAAAGATGGATGAGAGGCATACGGTGAAAAAAACTAACTTGAAGTTGCTTTTCAACTTGTAAATAAAAATTTGCAAAATGTGCAAAGAGTGATGCTGCGTTCCAAGTAATTTTTAGTCTGCCTACAACTATTGGGTTAAATAGTCCTGCTGCTACGTTGGAGGAAGTAAATTTTCTGTTTTCGTCCACTACCCAAACTTCATGTCCGCGCGCCTTTAGTTGGAGAGCTATTACTGAGCCTGTCAAACCTTGTCCAACCACCAACACCCTCTCTTTGTTCATGGCGCACAAAAGTAAAACAAGGATGAAATTTATCATTCATAAAATCACAATTCTTACTGATTCCGGGAAATGAACATGATAAATTTTACAACAAGAATGAAAACGCTGATAAATGTCATTGATTTATCGCATTGCAAGGTCTAATTTCGCTGCCAAATAAGAGAAGTGAAAAAATACTTTCTTACATATTTTGTTTTGACCTGCTTTATACTTCAAAACACGTCTCAAATATGGATTATCACTTCTTTTTATATCCAAAGAGACTTCATAGCAAAGACATTATGTGAAAACAGATTTAACAAAGATTCTCAATGTGATGGTAAATGCTTTCTTACACATGAATTGAAAGAGAACAACAAAAATCAAGAAGAGCAGTTCCCTGATTTAAAAGTACAAGAATTACAGCTTTTCTCCGCTCCTTACGCACTTGCCGACTTATTTCAAAACAAATTCTTGAACTCCGATTCGAAAATTCACATTCCGGACAGCATCGGAATATGTTCAGAAATTGCATTTTCAATTTTTCACCCGCCTCAATTCATTTGATTGTATTGTTATTTAAGCACTAAATTCCTCAATACAAAATGTGCGGGTTTTTAGTGTACTTCCATAGCTACTGATGCGCATGCATACGGATGGCTTATATCTTAGCACATTTTGAAAATAAAATTTTAAATAAAAACAACAATGAAGACAATTCAATCAATCATGCTCAACACCGTGATCTTTTTCATGGGAGCATCCATACTTTTAACATCATGTAAAAAAGAAAACATGACTGAACAACCTAAAAGCACAAACGAAGTGCAAGGTTTAAAACTCGTTTCAACCTTAGAAAACAACACCCATAAAATCAATTTATATACACTAAACGGGAAATTTTCTATGGGGTATAACTCAGTATTCTTTCAAATAAAAAATACAGATGGAAGTCTTGTAAAGAATGCAACTGCAACCTGGCAACCGATGATGCACATGATGAAAAAATCTCACTCATGTCCTTCATCCTCTATCAAGAAAAAAGCAGGTGCAACATCTACCTATCAAGGCAGCATTGTTTTTCAAATGGCAAGCAATGACCAAGAATATTGGGAACTCACAGTGAACTACACCATTGATGGCAAAGAATACAGTGCTACTGACACCATAGTTGTAGAAGCAGTAACCAATCGTGTTGTCTCTGTGTTTAAAGGAAGTGACAACATTTCATACATTATCGCATTGGTTGAACCAAGCCAGCCAAAAATCGGGATGAACGCAATGAAAGCCGTTTTATACAAAATGGTTGACATGAATGCATTTGAGCTTGTACAAGGGTTTAAAATCAATATCGACCCTCGTATGCCTGATATGGGCAATCACAGTTCCCCTAACAATATCAACTTGATTGAGGACAATGAAATGTATGTTGGAAGTGTAAACTTTACAATGACAGGTTTTTGGAGAATCAGTTTGATGGTATATGATTCATCTGACGACCTTATCAAAGGAGAAGAAGTAACA
Source organism: Bacteroidia bacterium (assembly GCA_023228875.1). Taxonomy (NCBI): domain Bacteria; kingdom Pseudomonadati; phylum Bacteroidota; class Bacteroidia; species Bacteroidia bacterium. Next base: position 29,258 of record JALOAG010000007.1, read on the forward strand.
ATAGACAACCCAAACAGCAGTTTGTTTTTTGAAGTAGGATTTTAAATTTTTCATAGTGCAACGGTTTCAAACATGTAGGGATATGGCGCAGATAAAAAATCAATTTTCTGTATGTAACAACTCCCATATCCCTGCCCTGTTGCATTACGTTCAAAAAATGAAAGCAACTTTATTCAGTTTTATTTGTTTATGTCCTTTTGCAATATCAGCACAAGAAAGTCCCAATGATTCAATCAGTAACAAAATATTGGACGAGGTCAATATTGAAAGCAAGCGTTCAACTAAAGACGTTGCTCGCAAACCTCTGACAAGTTTGGAAGGGTTTTTAGAAGGCAACAAATCCATCAATTTAGTTCGGAGGGGTGCTTACGCATGGGAACCATTTTTGAACGGTATGAGTTCTGAACGTAGTGTCATTACCATAGATGGCATGAGGATTTATGGGGCGTGTACCGACAAAATGGACCCTGTAACTTCTTATGTTGAAATTTCTAATCTTTCAAAAGCATCCATACACAGTGGTCAAAGCAGTTCTGTTGGAGGCTCCTCCATTGCAGGCAATCTTGACTTGGTGAGAAGAAAGGGAAATTTTGGTGAAAAGAATTTTAAAAGCTCAGTATTTTCAGGATTAGAAACCAATAACATGCACAAAATACTCGGAACGAGCATTGCATTTTCAAGTCCCAAATTTTTCTCAGACTTCGATTTAAGTTTTCGCGATGCCGGAAATTATAGAGCAGGTGGCAATCAAGAAATTCTAAATTCTCAATTTACCAAATACAATACATCTGCCATCCTTGGGTATAAGATTAATGCGCACCAAGAATTAGAAGCATCTGTGATTTACGACATCGCCACTGACATAGGTTATCCTGCGCTCCCTATGGATGTATCTTTGGCGCGGGCAATCATTGGCTCATTGGAATATTCTCGACATCATATTTCACATCATGTTAAATTATGGAAAACCAAAATCTATTATAACCATGTAAAACACATCATGGACGACTCACACCGCCCCGATGTACCCATTAGAATGGATATGCCCGGACTTAGTTCAACTGCCGGATTTTACTCATTTGTTCAAGGGAAAAGCGGAAGTCATTTGTGGAAGAGTACATTGAGCGGACATCATAATAATTCCTATGCAGAAATGACTATGTATCCCGCCAATCCTAACAGCAGCCCAATGTTTATGCTGACTTGGCCCGATGTTAACACCAACTACATAGACTTTTTTATTGAGGATTATATTCCTTTAACTTCCAAACTAAAATCCTTATTTAGTATGGGTATTGCCTTGCACAACAATACTATTCAAAACGAACTTGGCATTAACAGTTTAAGAATTTTTTATCCGCAATTTCAGGATTCAAAAAACAGATTATTAAAAAGACTTTCGGGTACTTTACTTTATGAACCCGGCAGGTGGAATATTTCCTTGAGTTTAGAATATGGCGAACGTGCTCCCAGCGTGTCAGAAGGATATGGGTTCTACCTTTTTAATAGTTTTGATAAATACGATTATATAGGCAACCCGGAGATGAAGAATGAAAAAAGTGCCAATGTGAGCGGCAAGATTGCATACAAATCCAACCGATTTTCATGCAAACTCAACAGCTCATTTTTTTATCTTTCAGATTATATCATTGGAATCCCTGACAGCAGTTTGGTTCCTATGACCCTTGCAGCAGATGGCATTCGCGTTTACACCCAAATTCAACATGCGCAAATCTTTAATTCATCGATCGAATGTAGCTACCATTTTCACAAGAATTGGGTGTGGACTTCAAGTTTAAGTTATCGCAAAGGCGTTGGCGCGACTATCGGGAATCTGCCTCTCATCCAACCTTTTTCTTACTCAAGTGAAATCCGTTTTGCCACCAAGACCTTTGACATAGAAGCAAAATTCTCTGGTGCTGCATCCAACAAATCATTTAACCCTAACTTTGGAGAAACATCCGTAAAACCTTACTCACTTTTTGATATATCCGCTTCTAAACATTATAAATGGAAAAACCAGCGTCTCAATATCAAAATCGGGGCAGAGAATATTTTTGATGTCAAATACACTACGTTCTCGGATTGGAATAGAATCCCACGACCCGGACGTAATTTCTATGTGAATCTGATTTGGGAAATATAGTAAGAGCCATTGAGAAAATAAAATCAACAAAACGCAGGTTTACTTTGATTTAGAAAACCATTTTTGGGCATTGGGTCTGCGGTGTGGGCATCCTGGCCAACAACACGGTTGTCGCTTCCCTTCTAGCAAGTCATGTATCAAACGTTTGATATGCTCAACTCTAGTTTCGCTCTTCTTCACAATGGTTATCCAACAAATCCATTCATTGCGTTGAATGGGCGTAAGCTTATTCCATTTCTCCAGCGCATCCTCATTTGCAATCAATGGCTGTTGAACGTCTTCCGGCACTTCATGTAAAATACCATTTAAAATAGGCTGATTCATAGGCTTGTTTGATGTCGTTTGTTTTGATTTCGATTGCGTAGCAACTTTATTATAACTGTAACGATTAATACTTGTCAACTCGCATTCAATTATCTCTTGAAAATTTAGTTTGCTAAATTATGTTTTAAAACTGAGCTATGCACTTTGCGGCATTATTTATTCTTAATTCTGTTTCAAATCATTTGAAAACCCTTTATATAACTATACTCTTTTCAAGTTTAAACAACCTGCAAGATTTCCACTTCTGCATTATTAAAATTAAACTTCTCTCCTGCTATCTTTCCTTTGATTGCATGGGCTATTGGGGCGACTCCCGAAATACAGAGAACTTCTTGTCCATTCACGAGCAGTTTACCCAAAGATACAGAAATGAAAAAAGTCTTATCGGATGTCATTACTACAGATCCAAAACCAATTTTTTCATTATTGCTGATTCCCATTCTATCCATTACTTCCAGCATTTTCTTTGTCTCCAACAATTGATTGGAAATTTTTTCACCTTCTTGTTTTAACATCTCAATCCCGGTTTCATATTTATCTCCACTCGAGTTTTTTTCTTCTCCCTCGCTAGCTTCCTCAATATCTGTTAGCATTTTTTTGAACCCTTCTATTTTGTCATAAAGGTTTTGTTTAACTTCTTTAATCAGAAGTCTTTTATAGTCAATATTTAACATAAATGTTTTATTCAGTATCTGTTCTAAAACCGGAGAAATCCTTGCGTTTCAACTCAAAGTGTTTACCCAAATACACCTTTCGCACTAATTCATCATCGGCAAGTTCTTCGGCAGTACCTTGTTTGAGTAATTTACCTTCAAACAACAGATAGGCACGGTCAGTAATACTTAATGTTTCTTGAACATTGTGATCTGTAATCAAAATACCAATATTCTTTGTTTTAAGACTTGCAACAATCCCTTGTATATCCTCAACTGCAATGGGATCAACTCCGGCAAAAGGCTCGTCTAATAAAATAAATTTGGGTTCTGAAGCTAATGCACGTGCTATCTCTGTCCTCCTACGTTCTCCACCTGACAGCACCATTCCGGGGTTTTTTCTTACCTTTTGTAAGCTAAATTCATTTAGTAACGATTCTAATTTATCTTGCTGCACTTCCTTGCTAAGTTTACGCATTTCAAGTATCGCTTTTATATTATCCTCAACGGTAAGTTTTCTAAAAACAGATGCTTCTTGTGGCAAATATCCAACACCCAATTGAGCGCGTTTATACATAGGAAGTTTGGTAATATCTTGTGTATCTAAAAACACTTGTCCTTCATCCGCTTTAACCAATCCAACTACCATGTAAAAAGTGGTGGTTTTGCCGGCTCCATTCGGTCCCAGCAAGCCAACAATTTCGCCTTGATTGACTTCCACAGTTACGTGGTTTACAACAGTGCGCTTTTTATATGTTTTAACAAGATTTACAGCACTTAATTTCATGCTCGGATATCTTTTAGTTTTAACTGAATACTCACACGCCCATTGAAATTATTCCATTCTAAAGAATAACAACAATCAAACCCTTCTTGATTTCTTACTATTGAATATTTATCTGCCATATTAAACCCTATTCCATCGAACACTACGCCACTTTGTTTACCAACAATACGAAGATGTTTTTTTTTCAACACCCTTGAGTTTCCTATATCTTTGATTTTATTAGATCTGAATACAGGGGACATATTGCCTGGACCAAAAGGTTTAAACCTATCCAACAAACGCATAAACTTATCATTGATATCGCTAAAATCAAGTTCGGTATCATATTCAACAGAAGGGTTTATTGCATCTTCTGTAATTGTACTTTGTACCACTTGTTCAAATTTAAGAGCAAACGCATCAAAATGTTCCTTTTTCACACTAAGTCCTGCTGCATACTTATGTCCCCCATATTGCAATACATACTCCCCACAAGAGCCGATAGCTTCATGTATGTCGAATTCCTTTACTGAGCGCGCAGACCCTGTGAGCATACCATCATTTTCACTAAAAATAATGGTAGGTTTATAATGATATTCTATCAACCTGCTGGCAACAATTCCAATCACACCTTTGTGCCATTGATTACCATACAAAACAGTTGTGCGTTTCCTTAAATATTCTTCATTGTTTTGAATTAATTCAAGCGCTTCTTTTGTGATATCAGAGTCCTTATCCTTTCTTTCAGAATTATGTTCATCTAAGACCTTTGCAGCTTTGATAGCTTGGTGAAAATCAGTTTCAATCAGTAATTTAACAGAATCTTTTGCATCAGAAATCCTTCCTGAGGCATTGATTCTTGGTCCCAAGCCAAACACTATATCACCTACCTCATAGTTGTCTTTAATGATATAACTCTGCATCAGTGCTTGCAGTCCTACACATGGGTTGCTATTGAGTTTTTCCAATCCCAAATACATGAGCACTCGATTTTCATCCATCATATCCACAATATCGCTGGCTATACTAACAGCAACCAAATCTAAATATTGCATCACTTTGGATTCATCCATATTGCGTTTGTGAGCTATAGCCTGAATAAGCTTAAACCCAATACCACATCCTGATAACTCTTTGTAAGGATAGGCACAATGAGCTTGCTTAGGGTTCAATAAGGCAACAGTTTCTGGTAATTCTTCACCGGGTAAATGGTGGTCACAAACAATAAAATCTATGTCTAAAGTTTTAGCATAATGAATCAATTCTATACTTCGGGTACCACAATCGAGTGCAATAATTAATGAGAAACCATTTGTTTTAGCCCAATCAATGCCGATTTTGGATACACCATAGCCTTCTTTGTATCGGTCCGGTATGTAATAATCAATTTTATCTTGCTCCCACAACTCTCTTAAGAACGAGTAAACTGTTGCTACCGAAGTCGTTCCATCAACATCATAATCACCATAAATAAGGATTTTCTCACCGTGTTGCAATGCGTTTTCTATTCTTTCAACTGCACGCTCCATATCTTTCATTAGATAAGGGTCATACAATTGAGAAAATTTTGGTTTAAAAAATGCTTCTGCTTGGTCATAAGTCTCTACTCCTCGTTGCACCAACAGTGTGGCAATCTTTTCAGGAATATTCAACAAATTAGAAAGGTGTTCAATCTTACGTCTATCGGGTTGTGTTTTCTCTTTCCAAATAAATTCCATGATTGCTTTTGATGACGGCAAATGTAAGCTATAATGAGATTATAAACTGTTGAAATTTCAATCAATCACAGCGAAAAAAACGTCAATTTATTGCGTCTTATTTGCTAATTGTCCACAAGCAGCATCAATATCCTTGCCCCTGCTGCGTCTGATTACCGCCAGCACATCGTGTTTTTTAAGAATAGAGGCAAAACGTTCCATTTTGGTAATGTTTGAGGCTTTAAAATCTGCGTTATCAATAGGGTTGTATTCAATTAAATTCACTTTTACTTTAGGAATTTTACTTGCAAATTTGACAACGTTCAAAGCGTCTTCATCAGAATCATTGGTGTTGTTAATGACAACATATTCCAATGTAATTTGATTTTTAGTTTTAGAATAGAAATAGCGTAACGCTTCTTGCAACTCTTCTAAAGGATTCGAATCGTTGATAGGCATAATGGCAGAACGTTTCACATTATCAGCCTCATGCAAAGAGAGCGCAAGATTAAACTTCACACCGTCATCTGCCAGCTTCTTTATCATCTTGGCAATCCCTGATGTTGATACAGTAATCCTTTTTGCAGCCATCCCTAAGCCTTGTTCTGAAGTGATATGTTCTACACTTTGCAAAACATTTTGATAATTCAACAATGGCTCTCCCATCCCCATATAGACAATATTACTTAAAGGAAGTCCATAGTATTCTATGGCTATTCTATTAAGCTCAACCACTTGGTCATAAATTTCTCCTGCTTCCAGGTTTCTTTCTCTTTTCAAATAACCCGTAGCACAAAACTTACAGTTGAGACTACACCCTACTTGTGAAGAAACACAAGCTGTCATCCTTGTTTCAGTAGGTATCAAAACGCCTTCTACAATATTCCCATCAAACAACTTAAATGCACACTTGACAGTTGTATCAGCACTCTTTTGGGTTGCAGTAGTAACCAAACTGCGTATTTCAAAATTCTCTTTGAGTTTTTGTCTTAACGCTAAAGACAAGTTTGTCATGTCATCAAAACTATGCGAAGAAAACTTCCACAACCACTCATAAACTTGTTTTGCCCTAAATGGTTTTTCATCCCAACTTTTAAACTTCTCTGTAATTTCATTCAGAGACAGCTTCCTGATATCGATTTTTGATTCCAATTGAATTGACTAAATAATAATAAGACTTACAAAAGCAAGTCAAGTTCCTTATGCTTCATACCATACATCTCTGCTAATATTGGACTTGTCAACTGTCCATAGTACACATAGACTCCTCTGCGTGTACCAACCATCATTTTTAGATAATCGTTAAAACGTCCGTACTCCGAAATTTCCATCAGTAGTGGAGTAAGAATATTGCTCAGCGCGTAACTTGCAGTACGGCTCACACGCGATGTGATATTTGGTACACAATAATGAATGACATCATGCTTTCTAAAAATGGGTTTTTCGTGAGTTGTAATTTCAGAAGTTTCAAACACACCCCCATGATCAATAGAAATATCTATGATGACAGACAATGGCTTCATATTCTCTACAAACTCTTCAGGAATAATCACAGGTGCCAACCCTTTTTTACCTCTAAGAGCACCAATCGCAATATCACAAGTCTTCAGCGCTTCTTTTAAAATTTTTGGGTGCAAGGTAGATGTGTAAACTTGTTGCCCGACATTTTCTTGCAACCTTCTCAATCTATATAATTCATTGTCAAAAACTTTGACAGAAGCCCCCAACCCCAATGCTGCTCTTGTTGCATATTCTCCAACCGAGCCGGCTCCAATAACCACAACTTGTGTTGGAGGAATACCTGTAAATCCACCAAGCAATTTGCCTTTGCCAACATGTGAACTACCAAGATATTCAGCACCTATCAAAACGCTGGCATGTCCTGCGATCTCACTCATTGCTCTAACAATAGGGAAACTACCGGATTCGTCTTCGAAAAATTCATAAGCAATGGCAACAATTCTTTTTTGCATCATTTTTTTCAAAATGACAGGGTCTAAATTTTTAACTTGAAGAGCTGAAATAAGAATCTGATCTGGTTTCATTAAATCAACCTCTTGCGCAGTAGGTGGCGCTACTTTGATAACTATATCTGCTTTATAAATTTCCTCTTTAGAACTTACAATAGTTGCACCGGCTTCGGCATATTGTACATCAGGAAAATTGGATGCTTTTCCGGTATTTTGTTCAATAATAATTTGATGTCCGTTGTTCACTAAAAAATGTACAGCTGACGGGGTTAAAGGCGTACGATTTTCTTGATATGTGATTTCCTTTGGAATACCGATAAACAAGTTGTTTTTTTTCTCTTTAAGCGGTGCAGCCATTTCTTGAGGCTGCATGACGGCTTCTTCGGCTAATTGTTTAAGGGAATTGTAGCTATTCTTTGTCATAAATTTAGGATGAAAATTCCTTATACAAACATACAAAGAATTTCTGCAAAGATAGTACTATTGAAAGAGTCTCGATTTGGAAAAATATTTCAAATTATCATAGCATCCACATATTTAAGAGGGGGCTTCAACTTTTGAATAAACACAAAAAGCCTCCTAAAAAAATAGGAGGCTTCTTGATACAAATTCTAGACTAACTTAAGATACTTTTTTTAAGATAGCATCGAATGCTTCAGGGTTGTTCATTGCTAAGTCTGCAAGAACTTTTCTGTTCACATCGATATTGTTTTCTTTCAATTTATGCATAAATTGAGAGTAAGAAATTCCACGTTCTCTTGCAGCAGCATTGATACGGATAATCCACAATGCTCTGAAATTACGTTTTTTGGTTTTTCTGTCGCGGTATGCATACTGCATCCCTTTCTCAACTGCATTTTTTGCAACTGTCCAGACATTTTTTCTACGTCCGAAATACCCTTTAGCTCTTTTTAGAACTTTTTTTCTTCTGGCTCTTGAAGCCACATGATTAACTGACCTTGGCATAATTTATATTTATTTTTTGCTCCCTAAGCGTTTGCTACAAACAAACTTCAAGCTTGGGCGCGGGTTTATTTAATTTCAATTAATTACTTTCCGATAGTTAACAAAAACTTCACATTAGAGGTATCAGCAACATCAACAATCGTTGACTTACCTAAGTTTCTTTTCCTCTTGGTTGATTTCTTTGTCAGGATATGGCTTTTGAAAGCCTTATTTCTTTTAATTTTACCTGTTCCAGTAAGACTGAATCTTTTCTTAGCACTGGAATTTGTTTTCATCTTTGGCATAATACAGCTATATTATATTTTTATTTTTTACTTCTTAATTTTACCGGGAGAAAGCATGATAATCATCTTCTTACCTTCCAACACCGGCATTTGATCTACCTTAGCAAAACCATCTTCTGTTATCTCCTGTATAAAACGAAGCAACAGCGCCTCTCCTCTTTCCTTAAACACAATGGTTCTACCTCTAAAGAATACAAAAACTTTCACTTTAGCTCCATCTTCTAGAAAAGATCTCGCATTCTTGAGTTTAAAAGCATAATCATGATCATCAGTGTTAGGACCGAAACGGATTTCCTTCACTACTGTAGGCGTAGCATTAGCTTTTATCTCTTTTTGCTTCTTCTTTTGCTCGTATAAGAACTTTTTGTAGTCCATAATTTTAGCAACCGGAGGCTCTGCATTGGGAGAAATAACCACAAGGTCTAACCCTTGTTCGTATGCCAATTTGAGAGCATCTGCAGTGTCCATTATGGAATTATTGGTATTTTCACCCACTAATCTCAGATGGGATTCTTGAATATTCTCGTTAATGCTGTGCAGGTTCTCTTTTATAACCCTTCCAATAAACTTTTTTGCCAAATTATGTACTTAGTTTTGTAATTCTTCTTTAATGGTTTTTTGTATCAACTGAGCGAAATCTTCAACCTTCATACTACCCAAGTCCACACCCCCATGTTGCCTTACAGAAACAGTCCCTTCCGCCATTTCCTTCTCTCCTGCAATCAACATAAAAGGTATCTTTTGTACCTCTGCATCTCGTATCTTCCTTCCCGTCTTTTCCGACCTCGCGTCAATCGAGCCGCGAATATCGTATTTTTTTAGTATGTTAAAAACTTTTTCTGAATATTCTTGAAATTTATCGCTGATGGGGAGAATGATATATTGATCCGGAGTTAACCACAAAGGAAATTTACCTGCAGTATGTTCAAGTAAAACAGCGACAAAACGTTCCATAGAACCAAATGGGGCGCGGTGAAGCATCACGGGGCGATGTACTTTATTGTCACTGCCAATGTATTCCAACTCAAATCTTTCAGGCAAATTGTAATCCACTTGAATGGTACCCAACTGCCATGAACGCCCAATTGCATCTTTTACCATAAAATCTAATTTAGGTCCATAAAAAGCTGCCTCTCCATATTCTATAACGGTCGGCAAGCCTTTCTCTTTGGTTGCCTCAATAATATCGTTTTCGGCTCTCTCCCAATTTTCTGCACTTCCAATATACTTGCTTCTATCATTTTGATCTCTCAATGACACTTGGGCAGTAAAGTTCTCAAACTTTAAAGTTTTGAAAATGTATAAAACAATGTCAATTACATTATTAAACTCTTCTCGCACTTGATCCGGACGACAAAATATATGGGCATCATCTTGTGTAAAACCACGCACTCTGGTTAAACCATGTAATTCCCCACTCTGCTCATATCTATACACAGTTCCAAATTCGGCATAACGAATAGGCAACTCTTTATATGAATGAGGTTTGGCTTTGTAAATTTCACAGTGATGGGGACAATTCATCGGTTTGAGAAGGAATTCCTCTCCCTCGGCAGGAGTATGAATGGGTTGAAAGGAATCTGCTCCATATTTTTCATAATGTCCTGATGTTATATACAGTTGTTTATGTCCAATATGAGGAGAAATTACTTGCTCATATCCAAACTCTTTTTGCTTTTGCATGAGAAAAGTTTGTAACCTGCCTCTCAAATCAGCTCCTTTGGGCAACCAAAGTGGAAGTCCTTGTCCAACTTTGGTTGAAAAAGTAAACAATTCCAACTCCTTACCCAATTTGCGATGGTCGCGTTTCTTCGCCTCTTCTAACAATACCAAGTACTCTTCTAGCTCGGACTTTTTTGGAAAAGTAATGCCATAGACACGGGTAAGTTGCTTTTGTTTTTCATCTCCACGCCAATAAGCTCCGGCAGTCGCGGTCAATTTCACTGCTTTAATATGACCTGTATGAGGAATATGTGGACCTTTGCACAAATCTGTAAAGTTCCCTTGTGTATAAAAGGTTATTTTCCCGTCTTCCAACTCATTTAACAAGTCAATTTTATAAGGGTCTTGTTTGGCAGTAAAATAAGCAATGGCTTCTGATTTAGATATCGGTTTACGTATGTATTCAGCATTATTTTTTGCCAACTCCATCATCTTTTTCTCAACTTTATCAAAATCATCAGAAGAGAAATTATAGAGTCCAAAATCTATATCGTAATAGAAACCATTTTCAACCGGAGGACCAATACCCAATTTAATACCGGGATAAAGGGATTCTAACGCTTCTGCCAATAAGTGAGCAGACGAATGCCAAAAAGTACTCTTACCTTCTTTGTCGTCCCATTTAAGCAATTGAAAATTCGCATCTTTCTCTATCGATCGTGACAAATCCCATACTTCTCCATTCACTTTGGCAGCTAACACCACCCTTGCAAGACCCTCGCTAATACTTTGCGCAATCTGCATACCGGTAGTTCCCTTTGGATAATGCCTAATACTGCCGTCAGGAAGGGTAATATTGATTTCAGACATAATTGTTTTGAATAATTTACTAAAATAGGGCTGCGAATTTAATAGAAAAGTCAAGCTCTTTTAAACTCAATTTCACTTTCATATTCATTCATCAAATTCAAGTTCATTTAAAGCACTTCTAAGTTCTGAAAGTGCGTGCATATCTCTAATCTTTTGTGTGATTTCTATTCCTTGTTTGTAAATCTCTTTGGCTTTTTCAAATTCCGATTTTGCTTCATATAGTTTAGCCAAATGATAATAAGTGGCTACATATTCGGGACTATCGTGAATGAGAGCCAAAAACTGCTGTTCAGATTGTTCATATTGCCCCATATTAAAGAGCTCTAAAGCCATGGCATAACGCAAAAAGGCATCGTCTGGCGTAACTTCTAACAAACTTTTTAACTGTAACAACCTAGCCTCTCTTGGATTATTCATTATTTGTTGTGATAAATTTTGTGATACAAGCTGTCAATAGTAACTTTGCAAACTTAAACAGAAATCCATAATATGAAGATATTAGTGTGTATGAGTGTGGTTCCGGATACAACCACCAAAATAACGTTCGTTGAAAATAATACAAAATTCAACACACAAGGTGTCCAATTTATCATTAACCCTTATGACGAAGTATCTATTACAAGAGCATTAGAACTTACTGAAAAGCACGGTGGCACTGTCAGCCTTATGCATGTTGGCACAGCCGAAAACGATGCTGTCATTCGTAAAGGATTAGCAATTGGGGCACATGATGCTTATAGAATTAATGCCGATGCTGTTGATGGTCAATTTGTAGCAGAACAAATTGCTGCATTTGCCAAAGACAAAGGATTTGACATCATCTTCACCGGTAGAGAATCTATTGATTATAATGGTGGGCAAGTATGTGGGCTTATTGCTGAATTATTAAAAATTCCGGCAGTAAACATTGTAACCTCCATTGAAGTAGATGGCACATCTGCAACTTTAACAAGAGATATTGATGGTGGAAGCGAAAAACTAAACTGTCCGCTGCCGATGGTGGTAAGTGCACAAAAAGACCTTTGTGAACCAAGAATCCCCAACATGAGAGGTATAATGTCAGCAAGGACCAAACCATTGAATGTTGTCGAACCAGTTTCAGTAGAAGCATTTGGCAGTTATCAACGTTTTGAAAGCCCAAAACCAAAAGCCGCAGTCAAATTAATCGACCCTGAACACCCGGAAGAACTCATTCAGTTATTAAGAAACGAAGCTAAAGTTATTTAAAATTTTATAAATCGAAACATTATGTCAGTAGTAATATTCGCAGAAAATTCAGATGGCAAATTCAAAAAAGGTGTTTTTGAAGCAGCCACATACGCATACAAAACAGCATCCAAAATCGGAACCGAAGCTCATGCCCTTGTAATTGGCAATGTGCAAGATGAAGATTTGAGTAAATTAGGCATATACGGTATTTCCAAAGTATTAAAAATAGCAACTCCTGCTAATGAGTTTCACCCCCAACCATGGAGTGAATTAATTGCTCAAGGATATAAAAACTTAGGAGGTACTGTTTTGGTCGTTTCAAATACATATACAGGCAAATCAATCGCTCCGTCTATTGCCGTTAAACTCAATGCCAGCTTAGCAACTAATGTTGTAGAGCTACCTGATACAGATAACGGTTTTAGTGTAAAAAGAGGAGCATTCTCCGGCAAAGGATATGCTTACGTTTCTCTATGCAGAGCAAACAAAGTGATTGCACTCACTCCCAACTCCATTGATGTTGAAGAGAATGAAGTAACAACATCCTTCGTTTCTGAGACTATTGGAACACAAGCATCTGTTACGAATGTAATAGAAATATCAAAAACACAAGGCAAGATTCCACTCACAGAAGCAGAAATCGTGGTTTCTGCCGGCAGAGGGATGAAAGGACCTGAAAATTGGGGAATGGTTGAAGAACTTGCTACTATTTTGGGCGCAGCAACTGCCTGCTCTAAACCCGTGAGCGACATGGGTTGGAGACCACATTCTGAGCACGTGGGACAAACCGGTATTACGATAAAACCTAACCTCAATATCGCAATTGGAATTTCCGGTGCTATACAACATTTGGCTGGCGTGAGCTCAAGTAAAGTAATTGTTGTTATTAATACTGATCCTGAGGCACCATTTTTTAAAATCGCTGATTACGGAATTGTTGGCGATGCATTTCAAGTGCTTCCCAAGCTCATTGCTGCCGCAAAAGCGACCATGAACAGTTAAACTAAATAGAAAAGATAATGGGTAAAGTCCTTGTTCAAGTGGATGAAATTATTCTTGGAGCAATCCACTCCACTTATCAACTTATCTTGAAAGAGGTCAAGGGGAATAGGAAATTACCCATTATTATAGGCATACCCGAAGCGCAATCTATTGCACTTGCTATTGAACACAAGATTCTCAAACGACCCAATACACACGATCTCGTTCACTCAATCAGTGATAAAATCAATCTGACCATGAAGGAAATCTTCATAAACAGATTTGAAGACGGTGTATTTTATGCCATTATTACTTTTGAACAAAATGGTACTTTTTATGAAATCGATTCTCGCACCTCAGATGGAGTAGCGCTTGCCGTAAGGTTCAATGCTCCGATTTATATAGATGAACGTGTTTTGGCAGAAACCGGAGTAGATATCACAACTGAAGATTTTGATACACCAGGGAGAATAGTTGAAGATTTTGAACCACCCCAACCCAAATCTTTCAAAGAAGAATTAGAACTGATGAGTATGTCAGAATTAGAGCGTCTTCTACAAGAAGCATTAGTCAAAGAAGATTATTTTACCGCAGCCACTATTCGCGATGAAATTTCAAAGAGAAAATAAAAGTCTTTAATATTTATTTACATCAATTCACCCTCTTACCATTTCAAAGATTCTTTTAGAATCTAAGCTGAGAAATGTAAACAGCAACACCGTGAATGCAATAAATGAGCTACCTCCATAACTAAAAAACGGTAGAGGAATACCAATCACCGGCACTATCCCTAATGTCATTCCTATATTAATAAAGAAATGCATCAATAGAATTGAAAAAAGTCCATAACCAACCACCCTACTATATGTGGTGCGCTGTCGTTCCGCCAAAAAGAGAATTCTTCCCATAAAAACCAAGTATATTATAATCATGGAAGCTGTGCCAATAAACCCCCATTCTTCTCCAATCGTGCAAAAAATAAAATCCGTACTCTGTTCAGGCACAAACCCCATCAAAGTTTGTGTGCCTTGCATAAAACCTCTACCGGTCAATTGACCTGCACCAATGGCTATTTTTGACTGATTCACATTATAACCAATTCCCATCTTATCCTCTTTAAGGTTGAGTGTAACTAAAATCCTATCTCGCTGATACTGCTTTAATACTTTATTGAAAAAGAAATTAACCCCAACATTGATAGCTAAAGAACCAACAACAATAAGAAACACCAAGAGTAACGCTTTTTTGTATCTTCTCAGCACAAAAGCAGCAATAGCACCTAAAGCAACAATCCCAATGGCGATCGTATAGCTATGAAAATAATTATCAAAAATAATGGACAAAATAAACAATAAGACAACCCAAAGCCCCATCACAAGAATATATCCAGGCATGCCTTCTCTAAAAAAAACCAATACAAAACTAAAGAACACTAAGGCAGAACCTGTATCATTTTGCGCTAATGTAAGCAGAAAAGGCAGACCCACAAATGTCATACAAATACCTATGTTTCTATATCCTTTGAAAGAAATGCCATACCCATCCAGATACTTAGCAATTGCCAACACAGTAGCATATTTAGCAAACTCAGCAGGTTGCAGTCGAAAACTCCCAATGCTTATCCAGCTTTTAGAGGCAGCAATAGTCGTCCCAATTACTAACACTAAGACAAGCAACCCAATTACAACAGCATAAATTCCATAAGAAGTTATATGAAAAAAAGTTGGTGTTAATAGCATAAAGAAAAAGCCAATGCCTAATGCAACTGCCATAAATATCAATTGTTTACCATGATTCTTTGAAATATCCCAAAACACCGCATCATCTATTGATGTTGATGCAGAAAACACATTCAACACCCCAAAGGTTGAGAGTATTAAGAATAAAATGATGGTTAACCAATCCGGTCTGGGCTTTTCTTGAAAAATTCCTGGATTGTAGTAATTAACCATGCAGCAAAAGTAATATTAAGAACCCTACCATGTATGATCTGCAATTATTTTCCATCCATCATTTTCAAAGAATTTGAATAACAATGAAAATTTACCGCTTAAAACCGTATCCTGTCTTGAAACAGTCCAACTACCCGGCACTAAATATACATGACTTTCTACCGGAATCATCTTTTCAATTTCAAACTTCAGTTGACCTCTTTTGGCATCACTCTCAAAATAGCCTTTTTGATAAGAATCATACAAACGCTGCCAGCCATATTGCACACCGGAAAATGTAAGAAAGGGTAATGAGTCTGACTTCCAATATAATGACATAAACCCCGACAAATCGCCATTGTTCCAAGAATCTGATTGCGCTGTTATCAGCTGCGGTATTCGAGTAGCCTTACTTTGCTCCTGCTTTTCGTAACTTTTCTTCATAGCTGGTATCACATAACTTCCCAACAAAGCAGCAATTAGAAAAAACAATAATGCACCCGCTGTTTTTTTGTTCATTTAGTAAAATTGTATTTAAGTGACACTTGAATCAAATTATGATACACTCCATTTCGTCTGAATTGATCAATTGGCGAAGGAAGCAAATAAAAATCTCTTTTAATGATTGTTCTTATTGAATATTCATAACCAATAAACAAAGCAAATTGCTCATTAAAAGCATATTCCCCTCCACAGTGCCACAAATAATCCACATTTCTCAACCCTATAATTTCCTTTGCAGAACCTCCATCATCAAATTTTGAGCTAAATACATAAGCCCAAGTCAAACCGGAACGAAATGCAAATTTTTTGTGAATATAACGGTAATATAATGGTAGTTCAACATAATGATAGGAATAAATTAAGATAGGATCAAGTCCTTCAGGGTCGCGTCTATTCCTACTCCCCTTTCCCATATACATCAAATCAAATCCTATAGAATGCTGCTTATCTGGCAGTACATAATGCAAAAAGACACCTCCATTAAACCCAAGTTTATTATACCCTGCATTCCTATCCCCGTCAACTTGGGAAGCATTAAATCCTCCTTGTAAACCACCCTCAAATTGTTGAGTATACACAGGTTCATTCAAAACGATGAGCATAACCAATATAGCAAACAAATTCTTCATAGCAGTCAAAGGTAACTCTATTTACTGGTTTCTCATGATGAATTTATCAATCGAAATTAAGCTAAATAAGATAAGCATAACAAGAATAATGAATATATATCTATATACCAATCGATCCACTGCTCACTTTACAATCAAATTTTGTTACAAATAAAAAAGTTATTGTAGTCAATAATTATTATACTATTATTGCACTACATTTATTATTATAAACTAAAATTTACAACTATGGAAACTATTGACATGTCACAATTTGACCAAAATCAGGGTCTCATTGCAGCTTTATTTGCCGGTATCGGCATGGGATTAATGATTTTTTATATATTAATCTTAGCATTGATTATTATTAGCTTATGGAAAGTGTTTGAGAAAGCGGGAAAACCTGGATGGGCGGCAATAGTACCCATATACAATATTGTCATCTTACTTGAGATTGTCAAGAAACCAACTTGGTGGATACTATTATTACTAATCCCTTTTGTCAATGTTATTATAGCTATTATCATATACATAGAGTTAGCAAAAGCATTTGGTCAAGGCGTGGGTTTCGCTATCGGACTGCTACTCTTAAGTATAGTCTTCTTCCCTTTGTTAGCATTTGGCGACTACAAGTATGGCTATATTGAAGACAACGCAAACACCCAATCATAGTCATCTCAAATTCTGAAAGAAACACCTTAAGCTCCCAACACAATTGGGGGCTTTTTTTTTGAAACAATTCAACCCTATCAAATCAACAACTATCAAACATTCACTGTATCTTTGACAACCCATTTAATCACTCACAAATGAAACCCGAAAGTTTAATGATGTCGCACGGCTATAAGCCGGAATTATCAGAAGGTGCAGTAAAAAGCCCAATATTCATGACTTCTACCTTTGTATTCAATACTGCAGAAGAAGGCAAAGCATTTTTTGAAATAGCTTATGGACACAGGGCAAAACGCAAAAAGGAAGAGCTTGGATTAATCTATAGCAGGATAAATAATCCTAATTTAGAAATTTTCGAAAATCGTCTTTGTTTGTGGGAAGAAGCGGAAGATTGCTGTGTTTTTGAAAGTGGCATGGCTGCGATTTCAACAGTATTCTGGGAGTTTTTACGTCCCGGTGATGTGTTATTAATGAGTAGTCCGGTTTATGGTGGCACTGACCATTTTGCAAAAAAAGTACTCCCTCAATTCGGAATCAAAGTGGTAGAATTTGGTATCAACCAATCCAAGAAAGAAATAATAGACATGCTTAAAAAGAACGGACTGTCGGATAAGGTAGCACTCATCTATACAGAAACACCTGCTAATCCAACCAACGATCTCATTGACATATCGGTTTGCAAAGAAGTAGCGGGATACTTGTCAAAACCAGGCAAACAAGTTTATGTAGCTGTTGACAATACCTATATGGGTCCGCTATGGCAACATCCGCTTCAACATGGGGCAGACCTTGTGTTGTATTCTGCAACTAAATACATTGGCGGACATAGCGATATAATTGCCGGTGCTTGTCTTGGAAACAAAGAGATAATGCCAAGGGTCAGGGCTATGCGAACATTCATGGGCAACATGGCTAGTCCCCATACAGGATGGTTGTTACTTAGAAGCCTCGAAACCCTCAAGGTCCGAATGGACACACAGTCAGCCAATGCTGATAAGATTGCCGCCTTTCTTAACAAACATCCCAAAGTCGAAAAGGTATATTATCTTGGAAACATTCCTGCACAAAGCACACAAGGAAAAATCAAGAAGAAACAGTGCCTAAGTAATGGAGCGATGATTTCATTTGAAATCAAAGGAGGCGAGAAAGATTCCTTTAAGTTTCTCAATTCATTGCGACTCATCAAACTTGCAGTAAGTCTTGGCAGCACTGAAAGTCTGGCAGAACATCCTGCAACCATGACCCATTGCGATGTCAACCCTGACGAAAGAAAAAAATTATCCATTACTGAAAAGATGGTGAGATTGTCAGTAGGAATTGAAAATTACGAAGATATCATTGCTGATATTAAACAGGCTCTCGACAAAGTCTAACATGGTGAGCCAAATCTCAACTGAGAGCTTTAACCCAGTATCTTCATTTTGGCAAACTTAAGTACTAAGGTCTTAGAACCACTTTCTTCAAAATTCACCACCGCCTTACTATTAACCCCTTCACTACTTACAGACTCAACGATACCTTTTCCAAAGCGTTGATGCATCACCCGCGTTCCTGTAGTTAGCGCACTTAAATCATCCGGCTTAAAGTCAGAATCCGTTATCTGTTGCTTAGGGGTAGCAAATTGATTGCGATAAGCAGGATTAATTGAAAACTTATTTGTTTGATTTGACAAAGGCTCATGCTTGCCAAAAACTGATGATTTATCAGGCAACGGCTGACCTTTAAACATAGCATTCACGTTGAGATAACGAGGTTCTATCTCCGTAAGGAAGCGGCTTGGCTCACAATATAACAACGTGCCATGTCTATACCGAGACGTAGCATAACTCAAATGCAATTTCTTTTCTGCTCTTGTCACCGCTACATAAAACAGCCGTCTTTCTTCTTCTAAGTCTGCCCTACTCTGGAGTGTCATAAACGAAGGGAATAAATTTTCTTCTAACCCCACAACAAATACTGCAGGAAATTCTAATCCCTTGGAGGCATGGATGGTCATCAATTTTACTTTTTCAGTTTCATCCTCATCTTGTTTGTCTGCATCTGTGAGCAGTGCCACATCTTGTAAAAAAGCATCAAGTGTTTTATCTGCTTCATTTGTGTCATCCTCACAAAACTCTTTGACACCATTGAGCAATTCCATTATATTTTCATAACGCGATATCCCTTCAGGCGTTTTATCATCATGTAAATGCTTTAGCAATCCGGATTGTTTTGCAACATATTCAACAGTATCATAAGCATCCTTTGTGTTGGCAGCATCTCTGAAATTACTGATTAACATGACAAAGTTCTGCAATTTACTAATTGCACTGCCAAAAACATCAAAGTGATGAGCCTTTTCCAACACTTCCCACAAGGACACATTATATTGATTTGCTATATAGACTATCTTCTGAATCGTTGTATCTCCAATGCCTCGAACAGGATAATTAATTATCCGTTTCAATGCTTCTTCATCCTTTTGATTGACCACCAGTCTTAGATAAGCAATAAGGTCTTTAATTTCTTTTCGTTGATAAAACGAAAGTCCTCCGTAGATTTTATACGGAATATTCATCCTTCGCAATGCCTCTTCAAAAGCCCTTGACTGTGCATTCGTTCTATACAGTATTGCTATATCATCGTTTTTGAAGTGGTGTGCGGTAGTGAGCTGATAGATTTGTTGTGCAATCAGCGATCCTTCTTCCTTATCAGTAACCGCTTTAATCACACTGATTTTATCCCCTTCAGGATTAGAAGTCCATATTTTTTTATCTAACTTTTCTTTGTTATGATTAATAATATCACCGGAAGCCGCAACAATTGTTTTGGTTGAGCGATAGTTCTGTTCCAATTTTACAACTTGATATTCAGGGTAATCAATTTCGAAATTCAGAATATTTCGAATGTTAGCTCCTCTAAACGAGTAAATACTTTGAGAATCATCACCTACCACACAAATATTGCGCGACACTGCTACTAACTTTTTGATTATCATGTATTGACAATGATTCGTATCTTGATACTCATCAACTAATACATATTTAAACTGGTGCTGATATTTATTTAACACATCAGGATGTTCCTTCAACAGTTTAAAGGTATTGAGCAGCAAATCATCAAAATCCATCACATTTGATTTGAAGCACCTTTTAGCATATTCTACAAAAATTTCAGCAGTTTTGGGTCTCCCATTAGCCTCATCAGAAACTATATAATCAGAAGTAGCCATGTATTCTTCTGCCGTAATCAAATTATTCTTTGCTGAAGAAATCCTATTGTAGATGACAGCGGTTTTATAGAGTTTATCATCAAGGTTCATTTCCTTAATGATGGACTTTACCATACTCTTGGAATCGTCTGTGTCAAAGATTGTAAAATTATTTTGATAGCCAATCTTTTTGGCTTCCGCTCTTAGGATTCTTGCAAAAACAGAGTGAAAAGTACCCATCCATAAATTCTTTACTTCCGGTCCAACCAATCGTTCTATCCTTTCACGCATTTCACGTGAAGCTTTATTTGTAAAAGTTAAAGCTAAGATATTAAAAGGATCAACGCCATGATACATCAATAAAGCAATTCGATAAGTCAACACTCTGGTCTTTCCTGAACCTGCACCCGCGAGAACCATCAAAGGACCCTCTAAACATTGAACAGCTTCCCTTTGGGACTCATCTAAATCTTTAAGAAAAGGAGCTTCATGCATGTTTTCCTCCATGCTTCAAAAGTACATTTGATTTATTGTGTATTAAAACTATTTGCCCACGTAAAACTCACAAATATTCAAAAATCAGAATATCTTGATTGGAACTGCTATCGGCAGGAGTATTAGCATATTTTCTTTGAACGTAGGGAATTAAGAAACGCATGTCATTATACCATTTATCAAACCCATTAAAATATCTAAAGAGGTAATTCAACATTTCAAATTCATCTTTGAACTCTCTTTTATTCTTTTTCTTAAAAGAGTTCTCCATGTTTTCCATGTAGATTTTAAAATCTAACATGCTCTCAAACCAATTCCTATAAATTGCATAATTGGTATTAGTGGCAGCAATAGCATAAGTTTCTCTGGTTTTAGGGAAGCGCATCCCTGTCAAATTATTGTATTTTTTTGCTAACCAGCTTGGTTTCTTGTCTGCACCCGATTCTTCAATCTTGATTGCCAAAAAGAAAACTGCATACTTTCCCAAATAGTATTCGGCAACACTATACAATTCTTTCAGACTTGGAATTTCTTCTAAATTAAGACTGTCTTCTGAAAACCTAGTAGGCATTTCGCTTTTGAGATACACCAATTTAAAAACTTTCTTGTCAATTTTTGGTGTTTCAACACGTTTCGTTGCAGTATTCACAACAATTAGAAGTATCAGGAGAGGGTACTTTAATATACTCCAGTACTTCTTTTTATTTTTAATGAGTACCATTCAGCCGGCAAAAGTATTTTATTCATTTCTTACCATAATTTAAAAGTTTTCCAAACACGTGGATAAGTTGACGAACTGCCAATTCACTCACATCTTTCACCAGAAAAACGTTTTGTCAATTTTTACTATTTATACAAAGACTCACAGAAATCATAAAAACAACAAATACGCCTCCCAATTTTATACTTTAATCCGTCATATCACACCATTTAAGCATGGATAACAAACAACATTAATCGCTTTCCCGTATTTTTGCACATCTAAATCCTAAGTGTGGAACGAGTAATTCTTTTCTGTTGCATTGCAATTTCTTTACTTTCATGTGAGAATAAAAAAGAAGACCCTAAAGCAATCTTAGGACTTGAGTATTTCCCGATGAACGTTGGCAGGCAGTATATTTACCAAATAGACTCGATCATTTTTGATGATTTTAACCAATCAGTTGACACTTTCAGTTCGCAATTGAGAATTATTTATGCAAATGAATTTAAAGATAGTACATATACACCCTCAATTAGAGTAGAATACGACAATCCGGACAAAGGGTTTAATGAACCCAACAACCGATGGACCAGTGTTATCAAAATGACTAACAATGCGGTTATCAACTATTCAGACACCTTTAGAACCATTAAAATGGTTTTTCCTGTTAAAGAAGGAAGCAAATGGAACTGCAATTTGTACAACAACTTAAATGAGCAACTTTATAAATATAAAAACGTTGGAAAACCTTATGCTGCTGCTAATTTCACATTTTCTAAAACTGCAACAGTAGTGCAAAATGAATTAAAAACATTGCTTACAGAAATCAATGCATTTGAGGTTTATGCCAAGGATGTCGGTTTAATATATGCAGAAAACACTTATATCCAGCGCTTTGACGGAAAAGTATCCGGTCGAAAAATAATTACCACACTGAAAGACTATAATTAAAGGTGAAATTTCAAACTTCCATATTACTGTTGTTTCTGTCTATCCTCCTTTGGGCTTCATGTCGCAAGGATAAATTTGAACAATATGACGAAAACAAATTGGGAGTTGATTACTTTCCTTTAAAACCTAAAATGTACCATGAATACAGTGTTGAAAGGATAACGTTTGATGCCTTTAACCAAAAATCAGATACGGTACATTTGATTATGAGAAACGAACAAGACACTTTTTTCAAAGACAACTTGGGCAGAACCGCAATGCGTTATATTCAATATACAAGAAACATGAATGAAACCCAATGGAGCAGCGAGCGAACCTATTACTATGTAAGCCAAAAAACCCATATTGAATCTGTGGTTGAAAATAAAAGAAGTGTAATACTGACATTTCCTGTGCTTGAAGAATCTGTATGGGACTTGAACACATATAACAAAGAACCTCAATATCTTCTAATTTATGACAAGAAATTAGAGTCGTATAACAATGGATTCATTCAATCCAATCAAAGTATTGAGATTACTCGTTTTGGACGTGATTTGCCCTTTGAAGTAAACTCGTGGAAAGAAATTTATGCCGTTGATATTGGACTTGTATCAAAAGAATATACTAATATTGACCTGTTAGATAATAATTACCCATCAGGAACTAAAGAAAAGATAGAATTAATCAGCTATGGATTTAAATAAAAATGCTAAGATACTCACCTTATTGGTATTGAGTTTCATAACAACGAACATTTTAAATGCACAAGATTCAACAGTAAAAAAACTGCAATTTATTATCTCGTTAAAAGACAAGACAGGAACACCCTTCACTATTGATCACCCTGAGAGTTTTTTGAGTCCCAGAGCAATAGAGAGAAGACAAAGATTGCAAATCCCCATCAATGAAGAAGACCTTCCCCTCAATCCTTCATATAGAGATCAAATATCACAAATACCTGGAGTACATATCCTTTATACTTCTCGTTGGTTCAACAACCTGACTATTGAGTTAGACACCACCATAACTTCAACTCAAGTAATACGAAACCTTCCTTTTGTTAAATCTATCGATTACATTGGAGGAACACCAATAAGAGAACAAAAAGACACCACTCGCACCTCAGAAGATTATTTAACAAGTAACAAAGAATTTGACTACTTGCGACTCAGCTATCATTCCGATAGGTTATTGTCCATTCCTGAATATTACGGCAAAGGATGGGAGCAAATCCAAATGCTATCCGGTCATGTGGTCCACAAAGAAGGTTACACAGGAGCAGGTATATTGATTGCAATGCTTGATGTAGGATATCAGAACTACGACCGCTTACCGATTTTTGACAGTCTCATGGTAAACAACCGTATTATTGCCTACAACGACTTTGTAGATTTTAATGGTAGTGTATGGGAGGATGGTTCACATGGCACAAATGCGTTAAGCTGCATTGCGGCAAATGTTCCAGGAGTTTTTGTAGGAACTGCACCCGAAGCTTACTTTGTACTTGTGAGAACAGAAAATGAAGGTTTTGAATCAAGAATAGAAGAATCAAATTGGTTGGCAGGAGCAGAATACGCTGATAGCATTGGAGCAGATTTAATCAGTTCTTCATTAGGCTATACAACATTTTCAGAGAATGAATTTTCGCACACTTATAGCGATATGAACGGCAAAACCACCGTGATTACACTTGCTGCTGACAAAGCCTATGAAAAAGGAATAATAGTGATGAACTCTGCCGGCAACGAAGGCTACTCTCCTTGGCATTACATTGGAGCACCCGCAGATGGAGAGCATGTTGTAGCTGCAGGAGGCGTTGATGAATATATGTATCCGTCCACATTCAGTTCCTACGGTCCTACATCAGACAACAGAATAAAACCAAATATTTCTGCATTGGCTACAGATGTAATCGTTGCTGAATCCAATGGAGATATTGGTCCTTCTAATGGCACTTCGTTTTCCAATCCTATTCTGAGCGGAATGATGGCTTGTATGCTGCAAGCATGTCCTGACAAGACCCTCGACCAAATATTAGATGCAGTATATAGAAGTGGTTCGCACTACGCTACTCCAAATTCCAGATATGGATATGGTGTACCACATTTTGAAATGGCTTTGGCAATCTTAGGTAAGTTAAAAAACTTTGACCCGAACTATAATCATATTTTTGAAAATGAAATTCAGAAAGGATTTGCATTAGCTACCTTACGTCTTTATTCCGCTTATGTTCAAAAGGTTACAATCACCCTGAAAAAACAAACAGGACACAATAAGTTCTCTAAGATTGTAAAAACAAAAGTAAAATTGAAAGCCGGTGATTTTTATAGCACCCCTTGGCTCATTGATTATTTACAGAAGAAACCTCTTAAAAAGGGATATTATATCATCGAAATTAAGTCAGATTACATGAATTACCAACGCTTGCTTAGCGTTGGAGGATAAGAACAACCTTAGCTGCTGCTTATACATTTTTTTGGGAAAAACCTCCGAGTTTTCAATCTGTGATTTTTGACTGGAACTCCTATAGACACAACTTAAATCTTGCATTATTCTTTCTAATAAAAAAACATTTAGCCGATTGCGAAAAACCAAAACCGGGTGAATATGATATATTTTTCATATATTTGGCGTAGCCAACCAACTATAAAACATACTATGAAATACACAAACTACATCAAAACCATAGTACTTATCTTAGGTTCTACATCCATCTTAAACACAAATATACTTGCTCAAAATTGTGTATGGGAGCACGAATCTGAAATTGATTGCAATTATAATCTTTCAATTGGATTCACTTGCGACTGTGGTTTCAATACCCATGAACATCAATTTACTGCACCTTTTTACTGTCCAACTGACTGTGGTTGCTGGGGCACACCAGGTATATCTCAACGAACAGCAGGTTGTGGAGTTTGTGGTTGGAATGATGATACTTTATACGCACTAATCGGCAACCCTACAACAAATGCATATAAATTTTTGCGTACACAATCAATAGTACCAACACCTTCTGTTCAAGCAGGCATAATTGCTTATGATTGGAGGGATGTAACTCGGCAAGTTAAAGATTGTAACACAACTATAATTAATACACTTTTCTGTTGTGCCAATATAGATCCTGATAAGTGTACGCCTTGTGGCTGTGGAGTGGTTGAAATTGATTAGCTAAACTCTAAAACATATTTACGCCCTGCACACGACCCATATTACCTTCCTTGTCCCAACCCAAGTCCTTAAACATTTACCAATTGTTAAAAAACATGAAATAGATTATTATGAAAAGAACACTACTTCTCTCCCTCATACTACATTTATTTTTTGGATATCGCACTCAGGCGCAAGAGCCTCTGAAGCTTCTGTACTACAAACACTTGGCACGACTGAATGTATCTACTACATATTTCTTTAACAACACATTACTAAATGAAAACGGCTGGCTCTTTGTACGCGTATTAAACGTATATGATTCTTTAGAATTTGATACATACAAAGCAAATAGATTCGAAGACGACAATGGTTCTGGTAGTATCATTTTTGCATTTGATAATAAGGGCATCCTCAGATGGACATTACCCTACAACAAAAAGAACACCACACTGGGTGCTATGGGGCTTATTGGTTCGGGACCAAATAACAGCCTTTATTTTGCCTGTGGGGCAAGAGACTCCATAGTTTTTGACAATGGTTTAAGAATGGATTTTGAACAACCGGACTTTCCTATTGCAATTTGGGGGGTAATTGACTCTACCGGCATCGTTACCAAAATTATTAATCAAAACAATCAACATTCATTTAAAAATGATTTTACACATGACCAATTTTATAACTTTGGTATAATAACAGCATCTTCTACGATGAAAGTTAAATTAACAGACTCCTCGATGAAAGAAGTAATTTACTTTCCACTATCCAGTGCGCGATCTGCAACGATTGACAACAAATTAGATGCTTACTTTGCTTACATTATCAGTCCTAATTCAAATATCAATATTCTTGACACTGCTATTATAACGGTAAGTGGTGAATACAAATGGGTCTTAGTAAAAGTGAGTAAAGAAGGAGATACTTATAAACGCAAATGGATGCATATCGTCATGAATAATAAGAATGACGAACTGCAAGAAAACAAACTCGTAAAAGTGGACAGGCATGGCAATGTCTTTTGGGCAGTTAGACATGGGCAAGATATTATCATTGACAATCACATTATTCCGTTCTATGACAACTTAGCTGCTAATCAGGCTAAAGCAAGTATTCTTCGCTTTGATTCGGATGGCAATTATTTGGGTGCTCATAATGACTCCTCAACATCATCTTATTCTTCAGAGCACAAACAATCCATCTGGTTAGAATATGATAAAGACATGAATGTGTATGCTTACTTCTATTCAAATTCGCGAGTGTATAATTTCGACCAAGTACAATTTGATGAAACTTATAGCCATAGACACAAAATATTGATCTTTGACAACAACAGCAAGACTTTTAACAAGGCATATACACATATAGGAGGAAGATTCGACAAATCTATAGCTCCGCCCCGTTTTATTTTTTGGCATTCTTTAACAAAGTTAGCAAACTACACTTTCTTAGATGGAACATTTATAGAGCCAAAATGGGATAGCGACTATGCTTTTACGGTAATGGACACTATCACTCCAAAGTATCCTGTTGCTGTTCCACAAATTCCTGCTCAAGGCAATGACATCACCATTTATCCCAATCCTTCATCTAACAGCTTCATAATTACAAACAACAACAAACTGTCCGTAGTTTGCTCAGTCTATTCTATGGATATGCGATTGATAGAAAAAATGACTTTAGAGGGTGATGCTACAATTGAGCTTTCTTCAGTCATCAGTCCGGGAGTATATTTCGTGCAATGTCAAAATAGCGAAGGCTTTAGTCAAACAATTAAGATTATTAAACAGTAGGGCTACAAAACCTGTTTTGTAGTACAATAGGATTACTCTAAATATAGAACAATGTTAAAAAAGTAAAGTTGTTAGAACTTCAAATAAAGTCAAACTCATCTCAGTATTGAAACTTTAACCTTTGAAAGAATCATCATTAGAGTATAAAAAAAATGCGACCCATTGAGAGTCGCATTTTTTTATTATTTACAATTTATTTAAACGAGTACAACAATCTTATTATCAAGCACCTCAACAATGCCTCCGCTAATTTCAAATCTTTTGGATTCATTGTGTGTACTTAACTCAACAACACCTTTTACCAAATTAGATACGATAGGTGCGTGTCCTTTAAGGACTTGAAAAGAACCTTTTGCTCCCGGCAATGTTATATTGTCTGCTTGTCCTTCAAAAAGCGTTGTATCCAGTGTAATGATTTTTACTTCTAACATAGAAACAATTATTTAGCTTCTGCCAACATTTTCTTACCTTTCTCAATCGCATCTTCAATTGTTCCAACAAGGTTAAATGCAGCTTCAGGATATTCATCTACCTCTCCATCCATAATCATATTAAAGCCTTTGATGGTATCTTTAATATCAACCAATACACCTGCCAAACCAGTAAACTGTTCTGCAACATGGAAAGGTTGAGACAAGAATCTTTGTACCCTACGTGCTCTGTGTACCACCAATTTATCCTCTTCGCTCAATTCATCCATTCCAAGGATTGCGATGATATCTTGCAACTCTTTATAGCGTTGCAGAAGCTCTTTCACTCGTTGTGCACACGCATAATGTTCTTTACCTAAAATTTCTTCTGTCAGAATTCTTGATGTAGAATCCAATGGGTCAACTGCAGGATAGATACCTAACTCCGCGATTTTACGAGAAAGTACAGTTGTAGCATCTAAGTGAGCAAATGTAGTTGCGGGAGCCGGGTCAGTCAAGTCATCGGCTGGTACATAAACCGCTTGCACAGAAGTAATAGAACCACGGTTTGTAGAAGTAATTCTTTCTTGCATTGCTCCCATCTCGGAAGCCAACGTAGGTTGATATCCCACCGCAGAAGGCATACGTCCCAAAAGTGCAGACACCTCTGAACCCGCTTGTGTAAATCTAAAAATATTGTCAATAAAGAATAAGATGTCTTTTCCTTGCCCTTCTCCTTCACCGTCACGGAAATATTCAGCCATAGCCAAACCGGACAATGCCACTCGAGCACGTGCACCTGGAGGCTCATTCATTTGTCCGAAAACAAAGGTTGCTTGTGATTTTTCCAATTCTGCTTTGTCAACTTTGTTCAAATCCCATCCACCTTCTTCCATACTGTGTAAGAATTCTTTACCATATTTAACAATTCCTGACTCAATCATTTCTCTAAGCAAGTCATTTCCTTCACGAGTTCTTTCTCCAACACCTGCAAAAACAGAATATCCGTCATGACCTTTTGCAATATTATTAATCAACTCCTGAATCAATACAGTTTTACCCACACCTGCACCACCAAATAAGCCGATTTTTCCACCTTTAGCATAAGGCTCAAGCAAGTCAATTACTTTAATTCCGGTAAAGAGAGGTTCGGTTGAAGTAGAAAGGTTTTCAAATACAGGGGATTCTGCATGGATTGAACGTCCTTTATCTCTATTCAACACACTGATTCCATCAATAGCATCACCTACTACATTCAGCAAGCGACCTTTAATTTGGTCTCCGACCGGCATTTGAATAGTTTGACCTAAGTCATTCACTGCCATTCCACGAGTAAGACCATCTGTAGAGTCCATTGCAACTGCTCTAACTGTTCTTTCTCCTAAATGTTGTTGAACTTCTAAAATAATTTCCTGTCCGTCAGATTTTTTAACGGACATTGCGTTGTAGATTTTTGGCAACTCAGTTCCTTCACCTTGAAAGGTTACGTCAACTACCGGACCAATTACCTGTGAGATTTTTCCTATATTAGCCATGAATTTATTGTGTTTATTACAGCTTGTTTTCGTGGCGCGAAATTAAACTTTCTGACCGTTAAAAAAAATAGCTGTTAATCTTTTTTCAATGAGTTTATCACAATTTATTTTTATCGAACAATCAACGCAAATCACTGTATTTACATTGTAAATTGAAAAAAAAACAAGTAATTGCACAACTAAATTAAATAAACATAAATTCAAGAGAATGAAGAAGTTAGTATTTTTATTTGTCGCAATTACACAACTCTTTTCAGCATCAGCTGATGAAGGAATGTGGATTTTGTCCTTGCTTAACAAGCAAGAAGCAGCCATGAAAGCAAAAGGACTCAAGTTGAGTGCGGAGGATATTTACAACGTAAATAAATCTTCTGTTAAAGATGCAATCGTATGGTTCAATGGAGGTTGTTCAGGTGAAATAGTATCAAACGAAGGTTTGTTATTAACCAACCATCATTGCGGATACGATGTCATTGCCGGTTTGAGCACTCCCGAAGACAACATCTTGGACAATGGCTTTTATGCACAAACAAAAGCAGAGGAAAAAAGACCAAACTCAGCGCTTTCTGTTTCTATCCTTCAAAAAATCGAAGATGTAACACAAGCGGTCTTAGCCGAGCTTCAAAACCTCAAAGATGAGTCTGAACGCGCAGCTAAAATTAAAGAGTTGACGAATAAATATAAAAAGGAGTATGGAAATAACGATCCATTTATTGATGTTCGTTTATATGAAATGTTCAAGGGCAATCAATATTTTGTGTTTGTATATGAAAAGTTCACAGACGTGAGATTTGTAGGGACACCTCCTCAAAATGTTGGTAAATATGGAGGAGACTCTGACAATTGGATGTGGCCCAGACATACCGGAGATTTTTCGATTTTCAGAATTTATGCAAATAAAGATAACAAGCCGGCAAATTACAGTGCCGACAATGTTCCTTACAAACCAAAGCACTACTTACCTGTTTCACTTAAAGGTGTTTCAGAAGGTGATTTTGCGATGATTATTGGTTTTCCGGGCAGAACAAACCGTTACGAATTTGCTGAAGCTGTAAAATTGTCGTTGGATGAATCCAATATGAGTATTGTTGATATGAGAAATATCCGTCTTACTGAGTGGAGGAAAATTATGGACAAAGACGTAGCTACTCGACTCAAACTTTCATCTCAATATGCAAGGGTTGCTAACTATTGGAAATATTTTATTGGACAAACTGAACAGTTGAAAAGACTGCATGTGTATGATGATAAAAAATCTGATGAGAAAGTCTTCCAACAATGGGCTAATAACAAGAGCGAATACAAAGATATTTTAACACATGTTTCAACAGCGGTGGACGCATACAGACCTTATGCAAAACACTTGTATTACATTGCTGAAGGAGTTTGGACTCCTGAAATAATGACATTGGCACGCTATACTTATGCTATTTCAAGCAGCTATGATCAAAATGACGAAGCAGCAATCACTAAGAATATCAATGCATTTAAAACTGCAATTCAAGAAAAAGACTGGAATCCTTTGTTATGGGAGGCAGATCAGAAAATCTTTGCTCGCATTGTATATAAATACTACACCGACATTCCCAAAGACCAACAACCGGAATTAATCGCAAAGATTGCGCAGAAATATAAATTTGACAAAGCAGGTATTGAAGGAGCCTATAAGTTCGCTGCTGATTTTTACAAAAAGAGCAACTTAAGCAGCAAAGCAAAAGCTGAGAAGTTTGCATCTAAACTCAGCAAGAAAAACATTGCAAAGGATAACTCCAGTGAATTCTTTGCGACATTTGCCACATTGTTCAACAACCAGATACTGCCTAAATACAGAACTTATTTAAGTCAAATCAACGAATACGGCAGAACATATATAAAAGGTATCATGGAAATGCAAAACACGCCTCCGGTTGCAACTACAGATAAAGACGGGAAAGCCACACTCATCAGTGATGAAGCTTATGAAGCAATGAAAGCTGCTGAAAAATATGCTAAAAAAGAGCTTTATCCGGATGCGAACTCTTCTATTCGTTTAAGTTATGGAACTGTTAAAAGCTATGAGCCTCGTGATGGCGTGCATTATGACTATGTAACAAACATGAAAGGGGTATTAGACAAATATGTACCCGGTGACATTGAGTTTGATTTAAGTCCAAAGTTCTACAAATTGGCAAAAGACAGAAATTATGGTCAATACGCTGACAAAGATGGAAGGCTCAAAATTAATTTTCTAACTGATAATGATATAACCGGTGGCAATTCAGGTTCTCCTGTGATGAATGGCAATGGCGAATTGATAGGAATTGCTTTTGACGGAAACTGGGAAGCCATGAGTGGCGACATATATTTTGACCCTACATACAAAAGAACTATTTCTGTTGACATTCGCTATGTGCTTTGGTGTATTGACATCTTAGGTGGCGCACCACATATCGTGGCTGAAATGACGCTCGTGAAATAGTCTTAAAATTTCACTTTGAATCAAAAAAGCACATGAACATTCATGTGCTTTTTTGTTATACAACTACATGAATTGCCAGGAATCAAAAACAGTTGATTTAAAAATGCAATATTAAAATAATAGGAAAATCCTCATCGAGGGATGTTCGCCCTTGAATGTTTATTTCTTTACAAGTTCGTCTTTCTCAAAACTCGCCAAACAGAAATCACACACAATCACATTTTTCTTGAAACCAAATCCTAACAGGAGTTTTTGGAAAAAAGATTTCTTCTGCATAATGCTGCTGTTATTCTCATTCAATTGTCCGCACGAAGGGCAAACAAACATGGCATTAATTTCTTTTATAGCTAAGTCGGCACCGGGGTTTCTCTTTTTGCGTAACTCTTGCAATATTGAGTATGCTTCATCAAAGTCTATATTGGATACTTTGAGCACAACCCCACCCAGCGCATTTACATACAACATATTGATTGATTCATTTTCCAGAAAACAACGCACACCCTGTGCCTCCAATATGGACTTAGCCAAATAGGCTTCTGTGCTATTGTTATAAATAGCTAAGGTTACCAAAACAGGGCTTGTATTTTTCTGCATTTTCATATTCTCCTCTATCCTAAAAAGTTACGTTGAGTGCAACTTGCCAATTGCTAAATTTATGACCTGACGCAAAGTTACTAAGATTTCCGAATCTTTCCATGTCGCGGTTTATATTTCTTAAACCATATTTAAAAGTAAGCGAAAATCCCATAGAGCCATAACCCACAGGAAATTCCACAGGAACCCCGGCAACAAGAGCGTAATCCATCAGATGTATCGGCAGTCCATAAACCAATGCAATCCCTTCCTTATCAAGGTTTCTAAATAAAGATGAACGCAAGAGGATAGCCGGTTGCACCCCAAAGAATACACGGTATTTTACACTTTGCTTGTCGGCAACTTTGACTTCTTTAATTTTATATTCAAGGCAAATCGGAAACTCAAAATAAATCAGATTAATTCTTTCAATTGCACTGTCACCCTCAGCTTTAAACTTCACTCCCTTAAAACTAAAGCTAATTTCATCATATAAACTTAATCTCTTGGATTTATTAAGAGGAATCCGGTTATACACACCACCCGTAAAGGCTGTTATTGGCAGTGGAGATTTAAACAAATCACCATAGAATCCATTAACAGCATAACCCATTCTTATTCCCAAATCCAAAGATTCTTTTTCATCAGGATTTACATAAAAAAAATCGTCTTCTTCTTGTGCAAACAGAGTACTTACACAAGTCATTAAAACCAACAATATGGCAAGTTTCTTAAACAATCTTATTCCCTTTGAGTGATTGATGCACTGCAATATCCATAATCCTCTCTGCGTATGGTTTAGAAAATTCATTGAGAGCATCTTTACATGCAAGTATAACATCTTTTTCTTTTGATTGTAACGAATTCTTTAAGTCATCTATTACTTTTAAAGTCCCTTGATATTCATCTTCCGTCAGCAAATCGCGATTTTTATTTAAAAACTGTTCAGTAGTGGCAATTAACTGCTGTGACTCCGTGATTGCTTCCTGTAACATTCTCGCTTCCATATCACTTTTGGCATTTTTAATTGAATCAAGCAACATCATT
Organism: Bacteroidia bacterium; assembly: GCA_023228875.1. Classification (NCBI taxonomy): domain Bacteria; kingdom Pseudomonadati; phylum Bacteroidota; class Bacteroidia; species Bacteroidia bacterium. The sequence goes on from JALOAG010000007.1 coordinate 62,785, forward strand.
TCCACTTGTTCATCAGTTAAACCATAAGCCGGTTTAATTTTAATCTCTTGTTTCACTCCCGAACGCAATTCAGTTGCATCAACTGTAAGGATACCATCTGCATCTAACAAAAATGTTATTTCAACCTTTGGCAAACCTGCAGGCATTGGAGGTATTCCCTTCAACTCAAATTCCCCCAATTTTCTATTGTCTGCCACCAACTCTCTTTCACCTTGATAAACATTGATAATAATGCCGGTTTGCCCATCTTTTGAGGTTGTATATTGACGACTCGCCTTACACGGTATTTTAGAATTTCTACTTATTAAGAAGTCCATCAAGCCTCCAAGTGTTTCAATCCCTAAAGACAATGGGGTAACATCCAACAACAACACGTCTCTCCTATTTCCGGCTAAGACATCAGCTTCGACAGCCGCCCCAAGAGACACCACTTCATCAGGATTGAGCTTATCATTGAGTGAAGTGTTTTCAAAAAATGTTTTCACTGCCTCACATACAGCGGGCACCCTGGTTGATCCACCCACCATCACTACTTCATCAATATCAGCACAAGTTAATGAAGCATCCGACATTGCCTGATTGCAAGACTCTATTGTATTCTTAATAAAGGGTTGAATCAGCTGCTCAAATTTTGTTTTCGCAAGAGTGAGTTTCCCCGTAAAACATGGTGTTTCTATTATTTGGGTGAAATTTTCTTGAGTTGATAAAGCAATCTTAGCTTGTTCAGCAGTAATTCTGAATTTTTGTGCACTAACTTTATCTTGCTGCAAAATCTCTTTTGCTAATCCAATTTGTGAAATCCAATAATTTACAATGGCGCTATCAAAATCATCTCCTCCCAAAAATGTATTACCATTAGTAGCCAACACCTCATAAATTCCATTTTCAATTCTCAGTATGGATACATCAAAAGTACCGCCTCCAAGGTCATAGACTGCAATTGTTTTGGATTCATCTTTATTCAATCCAATACCATACGCAAGGCTTGCAGCAGTAGGTTCATTAATAATCCTAAGCACATCCAACCCTGCCATTTTCCCGGCATCTCTGGTAGCCTGCCTTTGGACATCATTAAAATAAGCCGGCACTGTAATTACAGCTTTTGAAACATTTCCATTCAAAGCAGCCGATGCTCGCTCTTTCAATTCCCGCAGAATCAGAGCAGAAAGTTCAATCGGATTATAGAATTTATCACCTATGTTGATTTTTACAAGAGAGTCATTCTCTTCATCAATGATTCTGTAATGAAAGAAATCTGACTTTGAGACTACATCCTTGTATGATCGTCCTAACAATCTTTTGATGGAATAAATAGTACGTTCAGGAAATATCTCCAGCATTTCTTTTGCTTTTGCACCAATAACAGCTCGATCATTCTCATCAAAAAAAACAACAGAAGGAACGATTGTGCTACTGTCTTTTGACAATGCTTTAGGAGTACCACCCTCAGAATTACAAACAGACACAAGGCTATTGGTAGTACCTAAGTCTATTCCTACAATATATTCAGGCTTTTTGAGAGTCCCGTCTTTTACATTAATACTAATCTTTGACATAATTTTTAATCATTTGCAAACAGAATTCAATGTTATCAAGCAAAACAAGCTACCCCCTCACATTGAAATCATTTGACCTTGTGGTTTCGTTATCACTTCACCCTACATCCCAAGTGAACTTACCTGCAACAATCTTATCAATATCTTCGTCCTTGGCGACCCAACCATGAGAATGAAATTGTTCGTCATACACAGGTCTGGGTTTGGCATAAAACACACCAAAAGGTCTTGGAAAATCAGTCATCACACCAAATTGCGCCAACAAAGTGGCTTTAACAAAATCAGTTGGGTCATGAATCCATTCATTGCTTGCATTCACATCACTTAATGCCACCACTTCCGGCTGATGTCCCCTGAGGACTATCGCTTTATCGTGTTCTTTTCCAAATATAAGAGGCTTGCCCGTTTCTACTATAATGGTATTGTCATCTTTCAACTCCTTATTGGTAAAATTTTCAAATGAACCATCATTAAAGATATTGCAATTCTGGTAAATCTCCACAAACGAAGTTCCGCTAAACTTAGCAGCTTCTAAAATAGTATCTTGTAAATGAGCTGAAAACCTATCAATTGTTCTTGCTACAAAAGAAGCTCCCGCTCCTAAGGTAAGAGCAGGCGGGTTAAATGGAGTGTCAATGACACCATACGGAGAAGATTTGGTAACCAATCCGACATGTGAAGTTGGCGAATATTGTCCTTTTGTCAATCCATAAATTTCATTATTAAACATCAGCACATTCACATTTGGATTGCGCCTACATAAATGGATTAAATGATTTCCTCCGATTGACATACTATCGCCATCTCCTGTAATTATCCATACATCCAGTTCAGGTCTGGTGATTTTAAGTCCTGTTGCAATAGCAAATGCACGCCCATGAATAGAGTGCATGCCATAAGTATCAACGTAATAAGGGAAGCGTGAAGAACAGCCAATGCCGGAAATAAACACAATGTCTTCCTTGCGTTTGCCGGTTTGAGGCAAAACTTTTTTAACTGCATTTAAAACTGCATAATCGCCACAGCCGGGACACCATCTGACATCTTGGTCACTTTCAAAATCCTTTGAAGTATATATTACAGGATGCTCCATTTGAGCTAATATTGAATCAACTTCCATGACTAATTTCAATTATTTTTTCTAAAATTTCACCTGCTAAAAATGGCTTTCCTTTGACCTTATTGAGTTGCACAATTTTTACTTTGAATTTGCTTTTTAACACAAATGCCAATTGTCCTGAGTTCAATTCAGGCACTAAAATATTGTCAAAATTATTCAACACATTTTCAATATTTTTAGGAAAAGGGTTCAGATACCTTAGATGTGCTTGACTGACCTCAATTCCTTGTTTAAATGCATCCATCACAGCAGTCGTAATAGCTCCTAAAGTTGAGCCCCAGCCCAAGACAAGCAATTTTCCTTTGCTTGCGCCATTAATTATCTGCAACTCCGGAATGAAATCAGCCACTTTATCTACCTTCATTTGTCGCAATTCAACCATCTTTTGATGATTATCCGGGTCATAAGAAACATTACCCGAAATTTCCTCCTTTTCTAAGCCCCCAATCCTGTGTTGAATACCTTTCATGCCCGGAACAGCCCATTGTCTAACATAATTCTCATCTCTGGCATAGGGTTGATAGGGTGAATTTTCATGGGCAAATTTCGCCTCAATCGAAGGCAAATCATTCATTGACGGAAATCTCCATGGCTCAGCACCATTGGCTATATACCCATCACTAAGCAACATAACAGGAGTTACGTGTTCCAATGACAATTTAGCTGCTTGGAAAGCCATTTCAAAACACTCCTTCGGATTGCCAGGTGCTACAACTATCATAGGACATTCACCATTTCTACCAAAGAGTGCCTGCAACAAGTCTGCTTGTTCAGTTTTCGTAGGTAATCCTGTTGAAGGACCTCCACGTTGAACATTACAAACCACAAGAGGTATTTCCAATGAGACTGCCAATCCCATGGCTTCTGTTTTGAGTGCGATTCCGGGTCCTGAACTTACAGTAATGCCAAGACTTCCTCCATAAGAAGCACCAATGGCTGCACATATTGCTGCTATTTCATCTTCTGCCATGAAAGAATCTACGCCTATCTTTTTATATTTTGCTAACTCATGTAACACATCAGAAGCAGGAGTAATTGGGTATGCTCCCAAGAACAGTTTTAATCCTGATTTATGTGCAGCTGCAATAAACCCTAAAGCCAATGCCTCATTTCCTGCAATTCCGCGGTATTTGCCGGATTGTAGAGGCGCAGGTTTCACCACATAACGCGAATCAAATAATTCGAGCGTGTCTCCTAAGTTCCAACCGGCTTGGATTAACATTTTATTCCATGTTGCCCAATCACCCTTTTTCCCAAAACGCATTTCGGTAAGCGCAAAAACTTTCTCTAAGGGGCGTTGAAACATCCAACATACCAAACCCAAGGCAATCATATTTTTGCCTCTTTCAATATCTTTATTCCCAATACCTTTATCAGCCAGCGTTTCTTTGGCTACTTTGGTCAAATCAACTTGAATCAGTTTATAGCCCTGTCCAACTGCCTCACCTAATGGGTCAGCATCTGCAGGATAACCGGCAAGACGTAAGTTTTTAGCATCATAGCCTAGAGTGTTGGCAATGATAATTCCATTGGGTTTCAAGGTGTTCAAATTACTCTTGAGTGCCGCAGCATTCATAGAAACCAACACATCGCAATTATCACCAGGGGAGTAAATAGCTTCACTACCAAACCTTATTTGAAATCCCGACACTCCAGCTACTGTGCCGATTGGGGCACGAATTTCTGCCGGAAAATCAGGGAATGTTGCAATATCATTACCCGCAAGTGCCGAAGTCGAAGTGAACAAATTGCCCGACACCTGCATCCCATCACCGGAATCTCCAACAAATTTGATTACTACCGAACTTAATTCCTTTTCTGTCATTGTCATTGCATCTATGTTTGTCGGTGCAAAATTAGTCAAAACAACTACTTATTTAGAATTATTTTAAATAACGAGGTATGAAAAATCCGCACTAAACACCATCATTTTAAACTCCTACAAGCCTATACCATGCCTAATCTCAAGCACCTATGTTTATTTTAATCCTTATCTAAGAATGGATATTTATAGTCTGTGGGAGGTGAGAAAGTCTCCTTTATTGTTCTCTGGGAAACCCAACGCAACAAATTGACTTTAGCACCAGCTTTATCATTTGTTCCTGATGCTCTTGCCCCTCCAAAAGGCTGCTGTCCAACAACTGCACCGGTAGGTTTGTCATTAATATAAAAATTACCCGCAGCATTTCTCAATTTCACGGTAGCTAATTCTAATGCATACCTATCTTGCCCCATAATACTTCCAGTCAATGCGTAAGGTGAAGTACTATCAACAAGATCAAGCGTTTCTTCATATTTATTTTCATCATAAACATAAATGGTTAGCACCGGTCCGAATATTTCTTCACACATTGTAACATATTTTGGGTTTTTGGCAAGCAAAACAGTCGGCTCAATAAAATAACCCTTGCTCTTATCATGTTTACCACCATGCACTACTTCAACATCAGCAGAAGCCTTTGCTTCATCAATATATTGAGCAATCTTATTAAATGATTTTTCATCAATCACTGCATTGATAAAGTTTGAAAAATCTTCCACCGGTCCCATCTTCATTGTTTGTAATTGTGCAATCAGCTTTGTTTTGACATCATTCCACAAATTAGAAGGAATGTAAGCCCGTGAAGCAGCAGAACACTTTTGACCTTGAAACTCAAATGCTCCTCGAGCCAACGCAGTAGCAACTTCATCAGCATTTGCAGTAGAATGTACCATTACAAAATCCTTTCCGCCTGTTTCTCCTACAATTCTTGGGTATGATTTGTATTTCGCAATATTATTCCCGATTTGTTGCCAAATAGACTGAAACACACCGGTTGACCCTGTAAAGTGAATACCTGCAAATTCAGGATGGCTAAAAATCACATCTCCGGCAGCGGGTCCTCCCACAAAAACTAAGTTTACAACGCCATCCGGCAAACCTGCTTCACGGAATATTTCCATCAACACATGAGCAGAATAAATCTGAGTATAAGCCGGTTTCCACACAACAACATTACCCATTAAAGCTGCACTCATAGGCAGGTTACCCGCAATAGAAGTAAAGTTAAAGGGAGTTAATGCAAAAACAAAACCTTCCAGCGGTCTATATTCCAATCGATTCCAAACACCCTTACTGTTTTCCGGTGGCTGTTCAGCATAGATTTCTGTCATATAATGGACATTAAACCTAAAGAAGTCAGCCAATTCACAAACCGCATCAATTTCAGCCTGAAAAGGGTTTTTGGACTGTGCCAACATTGTAGCTGCATTCAACTTAGCCCTGTATTTTCCGCTAATCAATTCCGCAGCTTTTAGAAATATTGCAGCACGTTGTTCCCAAGCCATCGCTTCCCACTTTGGTTTAGCAGCCAAAGCTGCATTGATTGCTTGCTCAACATGCGATTTATCTCCTATCGAAAACGTCCCTATTTTATGGTGTATGTCATGTGGAGGAAAAATATCTTTAATGTTAGAAGTTCTCACCTCCTTACCTCCAATAAACATTGGAACATCAATTACTTGACTTCTTAAAGCTGTTATTGCGGCTTTAAGCTCATTTCTTTCTTTTGAACCCGGAGCATAATTTAAAACCGGTTCATTTGCCGGTGAAGGCACTCTAAAAAATCCGTTCATTTTATATTTAATTATTATACTTATTTTCCTTTAAACTCAGCATTCCTCTTCTCAACAAACGCAGCCATCCCTTCCTTTTGATCTTCGGTTGCAAACAACATATAAAAATTCTTGCGCTCAAAGAAAAGGGCTTCTTGCAAGGGCATTTCAAACGCCTTTAATACACTCTCCTTTGCCATTTGAACTGCAATAGGAGATTTTGCTGCAATCGTTGCAGCCATCTTAAACGCTTCCTCAAGATACAGTTCAACCGGAACAACCTTGTTCACCAATCCATAGTTGAATGCCTCCTGTGCAGAAATAAACCCACCGGTCAACACCATTTCCATGGCTTTCGCTTTTCCAACTGCTCGGGTAAGCCTTTGTGTTCCACCTGCACCAGGCATGACTCCGATATTAATTTCAGGCTGCCCAAATTGCGCAGTTTCTGATGCGACAATCATATCGCAAACCATAGCCAACTCATTTCCTCCTCCAAGACAAAATCCACTCACCGCAGCAATTATGGGCTTTTTAGTTTTACGTATCGTATCCCAGGTTGTAAACTGGTCAATCTTTAGCATATCAATTGCACCTTTGCCCGCCATTTGCTTGATGTCAGCACCGGCAGCAAACGCACGTTCATTGCCGGTAATCACAATCACTCTGGTTGCTTCATCTTCATCTAATTCTAAGAGAGCACTTTTAATTTCTTGCATTAACTGCAAATTGAGCGCATTCAGTTCTTTTGGGCGATTAAGACTTATAAGAGAAATGTAAGGTCTTATGTGTTTTTCTACTTGTATAAACTCCATTTTTCTGTTTTCCAAAAAGGACTGCAAAGATAAATAAAACAAGGATAAATGAGATGAAAAGCTTGCTTACAAATGAGTAAACAATCATGATTACTATGAATAGCTGCATTCAGTGTATAAACTGCTCGAAAAACAATCCTAACCAATCACATCAAAATAGACCGGTATTACTTACCATAATATTTTAATCGCAATTAAACAACATTACAAATAGCCTGTATAAATTTGCCAGCATAAAACAACATGATTCAAAAAGAATTTTTTCTTATCAGTTTTGCAATCTTAATCTCAATAGGAGCTTATGCTCAACACGGAAGCTCGCCAGAAACAAAACAGAATTATATAGATCAATCTAAACCAAATGAAATCGAACAAGTCAAGTTTAAGCATTTCACAATTTCCGGGTACATACAAACACAGTTTCAATATGGTGAGAAAGATGCAACCCTAAGAATTGGCGCTATAAATAATAACCCAAACAAACCATTCAATCGTTTTGGTATCAGGCGCGGAAGGGTTAAAATGACCTACGAAAAGAATATTGCTACAGGGGTGTTTCAATTAGACATTACCGAAAAGAAAATCAGATTGCGAGATGCATATTTACTAGTAAAAGACCCATGGGTAGGAAGCAACTCTATTAGAGTCGGGGTATTTGACCGTATATTTGGCTTTGAAGTACCATTCTCCTCATCCAGAAGAGAGTCTCCTGAAAGAGCCAGAATTATAACCACATTATTCCCTGACGAAAAAGACATGGGAGTAATGATGACTTTACAGGCTCCTAAAAATTCACCTTTGAGTATTTTTAAATTAGATGCCGGATTAATCGCAGGCAATACCATTAATGCAGATTTAGACAATCGCAAAGATTTTATAGGACATCTGAGTATTAACCAAACATTGAATCCCAAAACAAAACTCAGTGGTGGTGTATCGTATTATCTCGGAGGGGTATATCAAGGTTCTTCAACAGTTTACACTATGAACGGAGTTGCTTTTACTTCAAACTACGACACATCAAATTTTGGTGCTTTTGCAAAAAGAGAATATATCGGTTGCGATATTCAGTTTTCAATCTCTTCATTTTTAGGAAACTCAAGTATTTATGGAGAATACATTATTGGAACACAACCCGGAGATAAAAATGGTTCAAACAGCCCTAACTACTCAACATTACCCACTCATAACACCTATATAAGAAATTTCTACGGATATTATATTACATACGTTCAAGACCTTGGAAAATCTCCTCTAAGCCTAATTATCAAGTATGATTATTACGACCCTAATACAAAGGTGTCAAAAAATAACATCGGACTTAATGGAACAGGCAAAGGCGACATAGCTTATAGCACGTTTGGAGGCGGACTCATGTGGCACATCAACAATACTCTACGACTTACAGCATATTACGATTTCATCTCCAATGAAACTTCTTCCAATCTTGCCGAGTACAACAACGACTTTGCAGATAACATATTCACGTTGAGGCTGCAATACAAGTATTAACAATGAAACCAAAATATAATTTACTTTCAAATCCATTGTAAAAGGTTTCGTAAATATTACATTACACCTGTATGTAACACAAACTATTTGACAAAATTATTTCAAGCAAACACCATCAGCAACTTAAGTGTTGTGCCGGCATGACAGCATGCACCTATACTCCATTAAATCAGCGGACTTCAAATAAATTCCTGTGTTATATCGCAATCGCGATTAGCTTATCGTTTTGCATCTTAAAGTCCATTCCGGCAAGCCAACTGTGCTCACTATCGGCTGCGAGTATAATAGGCATACGCTTCTTCGTGTTGTGAATTTTGCTCATGAGTTCATTTGCTGCTGTAGTTAAGATGGTATAAGTATAAATCATTTCGCCTGTTGACTTGTCCAGACACTCACTCCAAAGTCCTGCAAATGCAAAGAGTTCATTGTTGGGCAGCGTCAGTTCGTATTTTTGTTTTTGTTTGCCTTTTTCATCCAGCCATTTCCATTCATAAAAAGCATCTGAAAGCACCAAGCAACGATTGTTTACTGCGTTTCTAAAACTTGGTTTCTCATGTATCGTTTCAAATCTGGCGTTGAGTGTATTTTTCTTTATTGTATCGTCTTTTGCCCACGATGGAATTAAGCCCCAGTGAAACAATTGTATTTCATCTGTTTGAATATTCGTAATGACGGGGGTTTGGGGATATTGGAATCCGTTGTATAGAGCAGGATGATACAGATTTTCATCCCTAAAATTTGCCTTAAAGCGTTGTTTTAATGCTTGTGCCGACTTGCTTTGTTTGGAATGAAAACACATAGCTAAACATTGATGTTGATGATATCGCTTAGTTTGGTGGTGTAACGTGGCGACAGCTTTTCTTGCTTCATTTTCCACACACGTTTCTGATCTTGCGAAGCAAGGCGGATTTTTTGCTGTCCAAACTGCATATTCATTTTGTCAATCGCACGCATGAGTGGAACGTGTCGCTCATCTCGGCTTTCAAAAAGCGTAGTTTGTATTGTTTCTTCTGGCGAAACATCTTGTACAATAACACCGGCTTTTTTGTACGCATAACCTGCTTTAAATATTTGCTTTAAGCCTTGCGTAGCGAACTTGGCAAGTTCAATACTCGAATTGGTCGGATAAGGAAGTTTTATGATAACATTTCGGCAGTATTGCGCCAAATCATTGCGGTGTCCATTGGTATGAATAAAAACCATCAATGAATTACAACACGATTTCTGTTTGCGCAATTTTTCTGCACAAGAACTCGCAAAGGTGGATACACGCTCTCTCAGTTGTTCAAATTCGGTGTAGTTGGTTTCAAAGCTGCGGGTGGTTGCAATGCTTTTTTTGGCTTGTACATCTTCGATATCAAGTGTAGGAATGCCTTGCAAATCATGTTTTAGCCGAAGCCCTACAACGGCTAAATTTTTCTTTACCCATGCATCTGATAGTTGTGTAAAGTCATACGCAGTAAAGACATTTTGAGCTTGCAATCGTTTGGCGTGCTGCCTGCCAATGCCCCAAACATCTCCTATTTTTAGCCATTTCAAGGCTTTAATACGTTTGTCTTCACTGTCAATGATATAAACACCTTGGGTTTTTTCAGGAAATTTTTTGGCTATGCGATTGGCTAATTTTGCAAGTGCTTTTGTGGGAGCAATGCCGACACTAATGGGAATACCTGTCCACTTTGTTACTTTGCAGCGCATTGATTCGCCATATTGTTGCAAGTTGAAATAGGTGTCAAAACCATTAAGTTTCAAAAAACATTCGTCAATGCTATAAATTTCCATTTCAGGAGAATAGTCTGCAAGGATGCTCATCACACGGTTACTCATATCGCCATACAATGCAAAATTGGCTGAAAATACCTGCACCCTGTGTTGTTGAAAGAGCTTTTCATATTCAAATGCAGGCGCACCCATTGGAATACCCACAGCTTTGGCTTCGTTGCTGCGAGCAATGACACAACCGTCATTATTGGATAACACCACAACCGGTTTCTTATTCAAATCCGGGCGAAACACCCGTTCGCATGAAGCATAGAAGTTATTACAGTCAATCAACGCAAACATTTGTCATACATTTTTGATAACATGTGTAACGATACCCCAAATCAAAAAATCGTTGTCTGCTGTTACACGTATTGGTTCAAAATCTTCATTTTCCGGTATTAACCATATTTCTTTCTTGGCAATTTTGATACGCTTGGCTGTAAATTGTCCATCAATATAACAAACGGCAATTTTGCCGTTTGTCGGCTCTAAACTTCGGTCTATAATCATCAAATCACCATCGTCAATTCCTGCATTCTTGAGCGAAAATCCCTTTACCCGTCCATAAAACGTTGCTGAGGGGTGCTGAATAAGATGTTTATTCAGGTCTATCGAGGTATCAATAAAGTCTAATGCCGGTGAAGGAAATCCTGCACTGATTCCATCGTCCACAAAAGGCAATGCGAGTGCTGTTTTGGTATCTGCCGAAAAGATATCAATAATGTTACCTTTATGTAATCTCAATGATGCCATATTGTAATTGTAGATGTCATACCGCAATATAATATGCGTTTCCTACCAACTCGTTTTAAAAGTTCAAATCTACACTTTTTCACATATTCAAACCTGAGAAAATGTGAGGCAATCAGGATTGCAAGAATGTGCATATTGCAACACAGACACTCTTGTCCGCAAGCAAATTAGGCACCCTCATTAATAAAAAACCTCTTTAAAATTGCTTTTAAAGAGGTTGGCTGAGTGTATTATATTAGAAATGAAGCTGAGAAACAAGAAGCGGCATGAGCACAGCTTATCCACACTTATTCTTTGACAATCTTAGTTCTCTGAATCACTTGTCCGTTGTTATCGGTAAGGATAAGAAAGTAAACACCTGCTGATTGGTCGGAAAGGTCAAGTGAACTTACATTCTGTTGTTGGGTAATAATTTGTCCTGTTATAGTGCTTAGTTGTACGGTGGATTGCGCAGCAAAGTGAATGACGCTGTTTACAGGGTTAGGATAAACAGCAATTACGTTGTTTACTACTTCAAGATTTTTAATACCTACTTCCGGCCCTTCAAACTTCATTACAGTTGCTTTGTATGCATTTCCTCTATCCTGAAAAGCAACATACAACTCATCATTACTGTTGATGGCAAGAGAAGACCACGACATCTCTGCTGAAAAGCCGGCAGCACCCACCGTTACCCAATTAGTACCGTCAAACTTCTTGACAGTTGCTTTTTCAGCATTTGCCCAATCCTGATAAGCAACATACGGCTCGTTGCTGCTCTTGAATGCAAGTGAGATATACTCTGCACGTCCGGCTGAAAAGCCGGCAGCACCCACTGTTACCCAGTTGGCACCATCAAACTTCTTGACAGTTGCTTTTTGCGAATTATCCCGATAAGCAACATAAGGCTCATCATTATTATTGAATACAAGAGAAATATAATCTACCTGTCCTGCTGAAAAACCTGCAGTACCCACCGTTACCCAATCAGTACCGTCAAACTTCTTGACAGTTGCTTTTTCAGCATTTGCCCAATCCTGATACACAACATAAGGCTCGTCATTATTGTTGATAGCAAGCGAGACCAAAGCTGCCGTTCCTGCTGAAAAGCCTGCAGTACCCACCGTTACCCAATCAGTACCATCAAACTTCTTGACAGTTGCTTTGTATGCATTTCCCCAATCCTGATAAGCAACATACGGCTCGTTGCTGCTATTGAATGCAAGAGAAACGTACCATGCAGCACCGGCTGAAAAGCCTGCGCTTCCTACTGTTACCCAATTGGTTCCATCAAATTTCATAACAGTGACTTTTTGCGAATCTGCATAATCGCTATAAACTACATAAGGAACGTTACTGCTATCGAATGCAAGAGAAGTGTACCATGCAGCACCGGCTGAAAATCCTGCGTTTCCCACTGTTACCCAATTGGTTCCATCAAATTTCATAACAGTGGCTTTTTCAGAATTTCCCCCATCCTTATACGTAACATAAGGCTCATCATTACTGTTGAATACAAGAGAAACAAAAGTTGCCTGTCCGGCTGAAAAGGCTGCCGTACCAACGGCTGTCCATTGTGCATTGGCTGTTACAGCAATACTCGCTGTAAAAAGCACTGAGAGTAGTTGTTTGATCATTCTTAATTAATTTTTAAGTTTATTCTTGGCGAAGATATGATATTTTTATTAATAAGAAAATATGCTGGGGCATTAAGGTTGTATCGACCAGAAAACTTGACTCTTTTAGGCTTAGAACCCTATTACAAGTTTACACATTCAATTTAGTTCTACTATGACTTGACATTTTTTGTTTATATATTTATTTGTACCTCTATTTTAAGACAAGACAGGCTGCTTTATTTTTGGAACATATACCCTACACCTCTTACTGATATAAAGTGTTGTGGATTGCGCGGGTCTTTTTCAAAATATTTACGAAAAGCCAAGATAAAGTTGTCAATAGTGCGTGTGGAAGGATAGACATTATACCCCCATACTGTTTCTAATATCCTGGCTCGGCTAACGACTTCGCCCTCATTGTCCACTAATAGTTTGAGCAAATGGGCTTCTTTCTGAGTCAAGTTGATTTCGCCATCCAAGCCTACTGCTTGATAGCTGTCAAAATTGATGTAACAGCCATCGTTGCAAAAACGAACTTCTCGGTGTGTTTTTGCTTCATTTACTTGCGCATGACCGGTTCTTGCTAAAAGTCTTTTAACACGCAACAGCAACTCTTCCAAATTAAAAGGTTTGGGTAAATAATCATCTCCCCCTTTTCGCAACCCAATGATTCTATCTTCTGCGCTTCCCTTAGCGGATAGAAATAATATGGAAACATTCTTATCACTTAAACGCACTGTTTCGCATAAACTCAATCCATCTTTTCCGGGCAGCATGATGTCTAAAATCAATAAATCAAATTTTTGTTCGTGAAAAATTTTCAGTGCCTCCACTCCATCACCTGTTGCAGCTACATGGTAGCCTTCTAATTCAAGGTTTAACACAATCGTTTCACGGATTGACTCTTCATCTTCTACCAGCAATATTCGATTTTTCATTTTTTAAAATTTAATTCTAAAAATGCTGCCTTTAGGCTTATTAGGCAAGATATATATTTTTGCATTATGAACCTTGAGCAGGTTTTTTACTAAAAACAATCCCAAACCTGTTCCTTTAGTGGTTCTCACATTTTCATCACCAATGCGATAAAATTGTCTAAAAACCTTTTTTCTTTCATTTGCAGAAATTCCGGGGCCGTTATCCGCAAAACTAACTGTACGATTATGAAAGTCTAAGGTTATGACCAGTTCAAGTGGTGGGTCACAATATTTTATTGCATTTTCAACAATATTCTTAAAACAATTTTTTAATGACAAATAATCGCCCCAAACTTGCAATTCGCTTTCTGCAATCAACACAATACTGCCTGAAAAATTGGGTTGTTCTTTTATTTCAGCAACCAAGTCAGACAACAATTTTTTCAACCCAACCCAATCAAAAATCGTTTTCAGTTCTTTGTGTTCAATTTTGATGGCAAGCAATAGCTCATCAATAAGATTTGCGAGTCTGTCTGCGCTTTGATTTGCTCTTTCAACTACCTTTTCTCTGACAGGTTCATCAAGCGTTCTTTTACGCAAAGTTTGCATCATCAGTTTGAGAGCTGCCACCGGAGTTTTGAGCTCATGCGTAACTGCCATCATAAAATTCTTTTGTAATTTATTGACATTGATTATCTTGTCTATACTTGCAAAAATCCATATAAAGCCTGCAATCATTAATAAAATAAAAAAAACCGATTCAGAAATATATGCGCGTCTTCTGATTTGATATTCTCTCGAAACCTTATTAATCAATAAAGACGAAGGGATAACTTGCACAGTTACTCCTGTCAAAAAAGGTTTGTAAGTCAGCAGGTATTTATTCTGATAAGTATGCAGAATAAATTTGGACAACTTAGCAGTATCAAGTGTAACAGGATTTTTTTCTAAAAACACATTCACTCCGTTTGCATCAAAAAACACTCTCTCATGTTTTAAAATCCCATTCTCTATCCATTTAGCTTTTAAGGTCATGTTATCATTTGCCAATTCAAAATCTGACTTACTCAAACTCAACAAAGAATATGTCCACCAAGAGAAGGCTCCTGCTAAATAGAGTATAACAAATACGAGCAAAACTTTTACTTTCACGCCCCTAAAATTGACCCCTCAAAAATGCACTAAAAATATGGAAAGTGAATTGCCGGAATACACAATCAGACAGCTATCGCTCAGAAACGGACAAGACAAGCCTGAAATATGGATTGCATACAAAGGGTTTATTTATGATGTGAGTAACAGTAGATTATGGCGTAATGGCAAGCACTATGAACATTGGGCAGGACAAGATTTGACCGAAGAGCTTAAGGACGCCCCGCACTCTACTTGGGTGTTTGACAAATTCAAAATTATCGGAAAACTCGTATAGCTTTTGGTGCAATACAACGATTAAAGCAGCCAAATTAAATTTTCAGAAGTTTTTATTTAGACTTATTCTTAATAATGAATACATTTGCACTCGCAAAAAAAAAGGAATAATGAATAAAATAGGGCTTCGAAATGGTGTATTTTCTTTTCTAATTGTGTTATTGCTCATGCCTATTGGACACACCCTCATGATTCTCAATGAAGATTTATTGGTAGATCACAAATACTTAGGCGCATTTATTATTGGGGTGATTGGTGTAATACTTCTAATATGGGGCATACTTAGAAATGAAAAACAAACATTAGCAACCCTTTTGGGGTTTCTGGGAGGAGTATTGGTATGGACAGGGTGGATTGAGTTTTCTTTTGTTTGGATTGCTGAAAAGAACAATGTCGCCCCTTTGATGGAGAACGGAGATATTGCTACCAAGCCTGAATATTTGGTAATGCTTTCATCTATAGGATTGCTAGCTACGGTCTGTCTATTTTATTTATTTTCAAGACACAATTGCACCTTTTTTATCTGGTTTCAAAAAGTGTTTAAGTTTAGAGACAAGATAGTACTTACTCAAGGGAACATTAAAAAGCCGCTTGCTGTTTCAACATTTAGCGAATCCATCATGATTTTGTGGTTTTTTTACATCTTGCTTCTTGTGGTGTATGATGAGCAAATCGCTGGGGACAGACATCCGGCAACTTACATAGTTGGTTTCGGTTCGCTGTTATGGTCAATTTACTTGTTTGCAAAATTGATTAAAATTCAAAACTTTGACTATGCCATACGATATGCCATTCCAACCGTGATTATCTTCTGGAATTTTATTGAAGTAATAGGCAGATGGGATCTATTTAAAGAAATCTGGGTACATCCGTTTGAATATTGGTGGCAAGTATCTTTGTTCTTTATAGCATTTATTGGGTTGTTCATATTATTCATCAGAAGTCCCAAATTCCAAAGGAAACACAAACACACACCTGTACAAATCACCAAATAAAGCAGCTTTACACAGTTGCAACTTCTTCTTGAATCTAATTCAGTTGAATTACAGTATAAATTCTGCTGTGTTTTCTACCAACTCATGCAGCATTTCAATATCCTTACATTGCGATTCAACGAATGGATGAGTAGCTCCAAACGTATGTCCTGCGCCCTCCATCTTAATGAAAATTGCATGCGGAATAGCTTCATAATACTGTTCTGAGTCCTTGATACTCACCGACTCATCTTTGTCGCCATGAATGAGCAATAGCGGAATAGCGAGTTTATGAATATTATTAGGGATATCCAATTTAGCCTTATTGTTGAGATAATCATCATAAAACTGTTTGTATAAAGGATACACATCACCTGTGCGTTTATTTTCAACCCACACTTTACCCTCTTTTTCTAATTGCTCTATGGTTTCAGGTCTAAAAAGCCTGCCGAGATTGAATGGAGAAGCCCAAAGAATGAGTTTGCGAATTCGGCTGTCATTTACAGCGCACAGCACTGCGGTAGCACCGCCCCTACTATGACCTACAACCGAAATGTTGCCGGTTTCTAAACGCGCTTTTTGTTCGCACTGTTGCAAATAATCCAATACCAAGCCTAAATCCTCTACCTCTTTGGAATAATTATTCTGTCCGAATGTTTCAAAATCATTGATATCAACAGGGTTTTCGGGATTTACGCCTGAATGAGAAAAATTAAACTTACAGAATGCAATGTCATATTTTATAAACTGCTCTGCAAGCCAGTTAAAATGTCCCCAATCCTTAAATCCTTTGAACCCATGCACAAAGACTAAGAGCGGAAAACGCTTATTGCCTTTCGGAATAAATAAATCCAGTAAAATTGTCTTTCCGGATGCGCCTTTGATTTTGATGTTTTTTAATTTTTCTATTTCTTGTGTCATTATTATTTCAATTCTTGTTCATATTCAACCCCCACAGTCTGAACATTTTTATGTATAAATGCAGGGTTCTTCTTTCGCACTTTGATTAGCACCTTGCAACCCTGAAAGCGCGCAGACAATTTCAATATGATATTCTCTATCCATTCCTCTATCCATTCAAAACCTTGTTCTGCTGCTTGAATTACATCATTGCATAGCATTTCATAGTCCGGTATGATGCTTGGTTTCTCAATAAAAGTAAGACGTATATCAACTAAGAAAGTATTGTCCACTAAAGATTCTTCAGAATAAACACCTGCTTTTTTGATAACTTCTATTCCTTCGGCAAATACATTGTACATAAGGGTTAAATATATCTTTAATTAAGCATTCTTTTCCCAAATAGAGGCAATGTGGACAACAACCTCCGCAGCTTTTGCCATGTCTTGCACACTAATCCATTCCTTTTTAGAATGTATTCCCTGCATGCCGGTAAACACATTCGGGCAAGGCAATCCCATGTAGCTCAACCTACTACCGTCAGTTCCTCCCCTGATACTTTCTGTTATAACCTGCAAACCTGCTCTTTGTATGGCTTTGGCAGCATATTCAGCAACTTGCGGATATTGATCCAAAACCCTTTTCATATTGCGATACTGCTCTTTTACTACAAAATCATAGCTTGCTCCGGGATGAGCACTCACAACTTGTTTTACAATAGCTTCTAACCTTTGTCCATGTGCTGCAAGTTTATCATCATCAAAATCACGCACAATAAATTCTATCTTGGCTTCTTCTGCAATTCCTTCAACATGGGTCGGATGAACAAAACCTTGCATTTTATCAGTCGTTTCGGGAGACCATTCGCCTTTCGGCAGAGCAGCTAAAATTTCACCTACTATCTTCAAAGCATTGACCAACTTATTTTTTGCATATCCGGGATGTGAAATAACACCATGTACTGTAACAATTGCTTGATTTGCGCTGAAAGTCTCCACCTCTAAACAACCTGCTTCTCCTCCATCCAAGGTATAGCCAAATGCAGCACCCAAGCGTTTCATGTCCAGTTTTGCAGTGCCCTCCCCAATTTCTTCGTCAGGAGTAAACAAAATACGGATATCGCCATGTTTGATCTCAGGATGTGCAATCAAATACTCAACCGCATGCATAATGGCTGCAACACCACTTTTATCATCCCCTCCTAACAAGGTATTACCGGACGCAGTAATAATATCATCCCCGATTTTTTCTTTCAAATAGGGATAATCTTTGGTATTCAACACTTGTGTGTTATCGTCCGGCAGTACAATTTCCGAACCGTCATAATGCTTATGTATGATAGGTTTTACATTTGTTCCGCTACAATCAGGAGCTGTATCAACATGGCTACAAAAACAAATAACGGGCACATCATTTTTGTCTGAATTTGACTTTAACATAGCATACACATAACCGAACTCATCCATAGACACGTCAGCTATTCCCATCTGTTTGAGCTCTTGTACCAACAATTTACTCAAATCCTTTTGTTTTTCTGTTGAAGGATGTGTGCCGCTCTTAGGATCGCTTTGGGTATCTATCTGCGCATATCGTATAAAACGCGCTGCAAGTGTATCGGTGTTAATTTGAATCATAACTTTGATTTACAGAGTGCAAACTTATTTATTTTATTCTTAGTTCATTTTGGAAAAATGGCAAAAGCACTAAACAGCAAATAGACTCGAGCAAGCTGAAAACATGATACCTTTGTCAGCATGTTAAAAGAAAATTCTCTCAGGGACAAAGTAATAATAATCACAGGGGGCGCGGTACCGGATTAGGCAAAGCAATGGCAAAGCACTTTTTGGAGTTAGGTGCTAAAGTATGCATTGCCAGCCGAAAGGCGGAGGTGCTAAAACAAACAGCAGACACTTTGCAGCAAGAAACCGGAGGTGAAATTTTCTATACACAATGCGACATCCGCAATTACGAAGAAGTCAAATCTATGATGCAGCAAGTTATTGAGCGATTTGGCAGTTTCAATGTATTGATAAACAATGCAGCGGGAAACTTTATAAGCCCGACCGAGAGGCTATCCCACCGTGCTTTTGATGTTGTGGTCGATATTGTGTTAAAAGGCTCTTATAACTGTACACTTGCAGCCGGTAAATATTGGATACAAGAAAAGATACAGGGCACAGTATTGAGCATTTTAACCACTTATGCTTTCACCGGTTCTGCTTATGTCGTTCCGTCAGCATGCGTAAAGGCAGGGGTGTTTGCACTTACCCAATCGTTGGCGGTGGAATGGGGCAAATATGGTATCAGACTGAATGCAATTGCTCCGGGTGCATTTGAATCAGAAGGAGCGTGGTCGAGGTTATTACCGGGAAAGTTAATGAATCAATATAATCCGAGCAAATACAACGCACTCAACCGATTTGGACAACACAGCGAGTTAAATAATCTCGCTGCTTATTTGATTTCAAATTATGCTGCTTTTATTACCGGGGAAATGATAGTAATTGACGGAGGTCAATGGCTTAAAGGTGCAGGGCAATTCAGCATGTTGCACGATATTTCTCAAGAAAAATGGGACGACATTGAACAACTGTCGCGCAAGGGAAAATCTTCTTAATAACCCACCACTCTGCGATAGGACTCCAAATTCTTCCTAAAATAAATAATATCCAAATTGGCTTTGAACGCGATTCTCTGAAAAAATGTGATATTATTGGTTTCATAATAATCCCTAAAATTATTTCGGAACACCAATGGAATATACACCTCTAAAATATCTTTAGCCACCACAAGCGAAACTCCTCCAACCCAATATACTCCTTTATTCAACTGCATTGGATTAAGTACAAAGTCGCTGTACACACGAGCAATCGGCAACAACGGCAAACTACTTTCCAGTTTCAAAGACATATACGCATTATCAATATACGAAGGTGCATTAATACGCAAATCTCCACTCCTTTCTACCAATTGCCTGCCCCAGATATTATTATTCCCACTCTCGTTTCTACCTATCATCATTTCATCAAATAAATAGTCAAAAGTGCCGGTATTTCCACTACCTCTATTGAGATAGATTCCACTTATATTTTGAGTCTTAAATAACAAAGAACCGGCTCTAAACGAAGCTTTCATGCCTCTTCCCTTCTTTTTAAGTACTTGCTCAATACTATATTTCAAATCCACTTTTGCGTATTGCGATTGACTATTCATTCCCACACCGGTATTTCCGCCTTCCACTCTCAACACAAAAGACTGAGGATTGACAGAATGGAAATCTATATAAGAATAATCAACACTCAGATAATTCGCTTTTGTTGAAGGGTTGTACTCAAAACGAAAAGTAGTATCCAGAATAGGATTATAAATATCGTAGGTTGATTTATCAGAGAATACTCCATAAAACTGAATATTCAATTTCTTTTCAAACCTTTCAGCAGCTTTGCCCGCAGTCTTAAAATAAAAAGTTATATAAGGATTGATTTTGTTGTAAGTATTGGCATAGCCATTGGGCATGTAATCAAATCTTTTGGCTTCAACACCTGCTCTGATGCGATAAAAACTTTTATCAAAAAACCTGAAATTCAATGCGACATCTCCCAACCCAACCACATTGGCATTGAGCAGACTTAGCATCGGCATGAGACTGTATTCAAACTTTCTGTATGGAAAAGTACGGTTATAAAAATTCAACCCTAAGCTCCATCCTGAATACATATTATAATTCACAGCAGGCTGAATAATCTGCTCCCTTTGAAACGGATTCTCAATAAAGGAGAAGTAAGTAAATTTAATCTTAGAACCATGAGAAAGCGTCTTATTCATTATACCCAGTTTTACTGCATTATTTGTTCTGTTATTTTCAGGCAATACATTATATGGATCAATAAGAAAATAGCTGTTAAGGCTATATGGAGTGCGAATCACTACGGTTGTATCCTTGGCAAAAGGTGTTACAAAACCGGTTTGCGAAATCATCGTCCCTTGTGATTGCACAAATCCATACTGCAAGGGAATGTTTAATCCACTATGGTTTCTGAATTTTACTTTAAAATCATTGTGTGTAATCTGTTTTACATACACAATCTCAAAGTCGGTTCCTTTAGCATCATGCAACAAATCATCAAAAAACCAACTCAAATTTTGTTTAGTTGCACGTTCAAAAGACTCTTGCATATCCTTTGGCAATGGATGTTTGAATTTCCATTCTTCAAAATAATTGGACATGGCATTTTGAAAGACTTCTGAACCCAAATACATTTGCAGATAAGTGAAAAGTCGTGGATTCAAACCATAAACAACCGAATAATAGTTTGTTGAATTATATTCTGTAGCGTTCAAATTTCCCGCTTGAGACTCCCCCATTCTTCTATAATGTAAGTCCAAAATCTTATCTAAAGAAGTTAAAAGATGACGCAAAGACTCTCCACTATGCCCATCAACCAACCCGATGGACTCTGAAGCATACTCCGCCCAATTTTGGGAAAAATACATGTTTTCATAAAACGAATTCACAGACTCATCCATCCATGGAAACAATCGCTCATTTGAACCCAATACACCATAAAACCAGTTATGACCAATTTCGTGCATAATTGTTTCAAAATCATTAGTAGCACAAATAGTGATAGTTGGATATTCCATTCCACCTCCTGCTTCCAATGGACCAATCACTACTGAACAAACATTATAGGGATACTCTCCTACAGCATCTGAATAAAACAATAGCGATTTTTCTATTTTGTCCAAATCTTCCTTTGTTGGAACTGTAACAGCAAAGAACCGAGTGAGAACCTCTCTATTACTCTTTAATTGAACCTTTTTTTCTAGTAATTTAAACTGAGAAGAGGCGAACCAAGCAAAGTCATGCACATTGCTCTGAACATAGGTAACCACTCTCTTTTCTGCAAAAGGAGATTGAGGCATTTCCACCTTGTTTTTATCAATGAGCTTTTCATAATATTGACTGAGGCGACTTAGGAAACGGCTTTCTTCTTCATTTTGCAACTCTCCACCTGAAGCAACAATGAAATTGGCAGGAGTGGTAATTGTAACCTTGTAATTTCCAAACTCACTATAAAACTCGCCTTGATCCAGATATGGCATTGTGTTCCAGCCATTGACATCATATACAGCCGGTTTGGGATACCATTGAGTTACCGCTACAAACTGCTCTGTTGCACCCATTCTTGAATAAAACGGAGGTATCAACACCTCAAATTCCATTGAAATACGCACTGAATCATTTGGCAACAACGGCTGTAGAAGCACAACCTTTGCAATTTCTGTTTCTGCATTCACTACTTGTACAGACATTCCATTAATTCTAGTATTAAAGACTTTGATATATCCTTTTTTAGCACCGGGCAACAAAAAATCTTTCTTTTTCATTCCGGCCTGTTGCATGGCAAAGGGTGTTGATTTGTCTTTGTAAGCATTTGCCCAGAGATGGAAATAAATTTCATGCAATGTATCATGTGAGTAATTTAAATAATCAACTTGCTGACTTGCTTTAAGAAAAGCCCTCCCTGAATCAAAATAAAGTTCAACATTAATTTCATGGTTTACTTTCTGTTGCTTGTCTGATTGTTTGAGAATTTGTCCTTGCAGAGTGTTCTTATAAGGATAAATCATAAATAAAAAGAGAAATAGACTATATCTTTGCATAGGAATTAAAGTCAGCAAGTTTAGTGAATAAAATATGGAAAAGATTAAAATCAATCTATAATTATTCCAATAATTTTGACTTGAACCAAAACGCAATTACATTATGTGGGAAGACGAAGAAGAGGAAGAAGACATCATTATTCCGGGTACTACAAAGGCAGACGAACTAATCAATAGTTTTATAGCATGGGAATCAGGTGCTACAAAATACTTTTCAGAAAATGAATTGGAATTTCTGTTCAATTACTATCAGTATTACAATCCTGGTAGTGACGCAAGGGTTTGGAACATATTGCAATTTGGGTTAGATACTTTTCCAAATTCCGGTATTTTTCATATCTGTTTTGCTCATTATTATCTTGAAAAAGACATGTATGATGAAGCACTCGAAAAACTTCAGCTTGCAAAACTATTAGACCCTATGAATCCGGAGGTATTTATCTTAATGGCAGAATGTTTAGAAGAAATGGAAGAGTATCAACAAGCATTTGATATTCTGATAGAAGCAGAGCAAACATTACTTGACTTTAATCAAGAAATCCAAATACGACTGGCTTCCCTCTTGTTACATTTTGAACGCCAACCGGAAGCAGTCCGCAAGATTGCAAGGATTATCAAACATGAATGTGGAGATGATGGATTAGGACTTGTGTCTCCCATGCACTTCAATTCAGAATTGTTAATTGAAGCTGTTAATTTACTCATCAACAATCACCCTTTTAATGAGCGATATTGGATTTTTAAAGGCAACACTGCTTTACTCTATATGGATGATCATGACACAGCAATCGAAGCTTTTGAATATGCTCATTACATCAATGAGAAATTAAATATACCTCTTTTCTATTTGGGTATATGCTACAAATCCAAAAAACAATTTAATACCGCAATAAAATATTTTGGCGAAGCCTCTGAGGCTGGTTATGCAACAGAAGAATGTGTAATCGAGAGTGCAATATGCATGAACCGGTTGGGAGATCATACCCAAGCACGTTTTTTACTGCAAAATCTCCTCTCTGACAACATTACCAATATGTCTGAGGTCAATTACGAAATCGCTTATTCTTATCTTAAACAAGGAGCCGCTTCCAAAGCGATTCCCTATATTGAAAAATCATTAAGCGAAGACCCTAATATTCAAGCCTATATTCTTTATGGTGAAATTGCTTGTATGTTGGATGACGAGGACAAACTCATTGAGTGCTTTACGGAAGCAAAAGAATTCAGAATGTTGGATTATGAGTTATTCATTTGTTGCTTTTTCGGAATGTTCTATCGCATGGATAATTTAACCAATATGTATGAGATGTTGGTCTTAATTAAAATAGATGAAAACAAAGCAAAGTCAAGCATCCTATCTAGTTTATTAAACGCACTCATAGCAAAAGCAGAACACAACAATATTCAATATATACAAGAAATGTTAAACAGTTTTTCAATTGATGCGGAAGCAGCATCAGAGTATATTGAATTAATTGACGAAGACCTATCCAAAGACCCTGAAATTACAAGTTTAAAAGAAATGTTTTAGAAAGATATATTTTTGCGCCCGCAAATGAACAATCAAGACATATTTAAACTTAAGCAATTACCGGAACGCACTATCAAACCGCGTACAAATGGAATCACTATGGTGATGGACAAAGGTTTAAGTTTGAATGAAGCACAATCTCTGGCAGAAAACGGAGAACACATCATCGACATTATAAAACTTGGATTTGGCACTTCCTATGTAACACCAAGGTTAAAGGAAAAAATTGCACTCTATAAGCAGACAGGATTCAAAGTGTATGTTGGAGGCACTATGTTTGAAGCATATCTTATTCGAGAGCAATTTGACGACTACTGTCGATTGGTTGACCAACTCAAGCTTGACAGCGTTGAAATATCTGACGGCTCTATTTCTATTCCGCATGAAGAGAAGTGCGGATATATTGCTAAACTGTCAAAAAATTATACAGTACTGAGTGAAGTAGGTTCAAAAGATGCAGAAAAGATTATTCCGCCTTATGAATGGATTGAAATGATGCATTCAGAATTAAATGCCGGAGCATGGAAAGTAATAGCAGAAGCCAGAGAAAGTGGAACAGTAGGCATTTTTAGAGGAAGTGGAGAAGTACGTTCAGGGCTTATAGCAGAAATTACTCGAAAATTACCTTCAGAGCAAATCCTTTGGGAAGCTCCTCAAAAAGCACAACAAGTCTGGTTTATACAACAATTTGGACAAAATGTAAACTTGGGAAATATCAATCCTCAAGATGTCATTGCTTTGGAAACCTTGCGTTTAGGGTTGCGTGGAGACAGCTTTCATTTTTATTTATAATGATGAGACAACATGCAAACAAATAATCTAAGTTTGCATTACATGACTTATCATTCTAAAATAGAATAACTATGAAAAAATATCTACTATTTCTTATTCCTTTCTTAGTATTTTCTCACTGTATTTATGCCAAACATATTGACATAGCAACAGCCAAGAAAGTAGGTCAGAATTTTTATAACACTAAACACATAGCAGAAGATAGGAGAGAATCGCCAACATTTGCACTTGCACAGAAAGTAATATACACAGTAACAAAGCCAACTTTGACCTCATCTGTGCTGTATTACATTTTCAACACCAACGCAAACGGCTTTGTAATTATCTCGGGAGATGATAATGTTACCCCTATTTTGGGATATTCAAATGAAGGCAGATTTGATCCTTCAGATATTCCTCCCAGTGTTCAAAAATGGTTGGAAGGATATCAAGAACAAATTCGTTATGTGATTGACAATAATATTGCTGCAACACCTGAAATAGAGCAGTCATGGCATGCATACTTAAATAACACATCAAGCGCACCAATGGCCCCACTGGGAACAAAGGTAGAACCACTCATCAAAACTAAGTGGAATCAGCGTCCTTATGTCAACGACCAATGTCCTGGCGGTTCTGTAACAGGTTGTGTAGCAACAGCAATGGCGCAAGTATTAAAATATTGGGATTATCCTGCCAACGGAACCGGCTTCCATTCCTATAATCACAAAGCCTATGGTAGTTTATCAGCAAATTTTGGAAGCAGAACCTATCATTGGGACTCAATGCCTAACTTGGTTAACAGTCCAAACAATGCAGTTGCAACCTTAATGTATGACTGCGGTGTGAGTGTAAACATGAACTTCAGCCCTTCCTCCAGTGGTGCGTATGTTATCTCTGCTCAAAGTCCAATTCAAAATTGCACCGAATATGCGCTCAAAGAATACTTTGATTATAAAAGCACATTAAAAGGAGTAGAAAGAAAAAATTATAACGAAACTCAGTGGCTTGGATTGCTGACAAAAGAGCTTGATGAAGGCAGACCAGTAATTTATGCCGGATTTGGCTCTGGCGGAGGACACTGTTTTGTATGCGATGGATATGACGAAGAAGGTCTCTATCATTTCAATTGGGGCTGGGGAGGTTCATACGATGGTTATTTTTCCATTAACGCGCTTAATCCTTCAGGTGTTGGAGTTGGAGGCGGGTCGGGAGGATTTAATGCAGGACATCAGGCAATTATTGGCGTAGAACCTTCAGACGGTTCCGGTTTAAATAAAAATATTCGCTTAGAAATGGACTCCCTCATCTCTGCAACGGACACAGGAATAATGTTTAAAAACCCTTTTCAAGTGCGTGCAAAAATCAAGAATTATGGAATTAGTAACTTCTCTGGAAAAATAGGTGCTGCAATTTTCGATGTGAACATGCAATTCCTCACATTTATGGACACTGCTGCCGTTACAATCAATTCTGACAATCAATATGCTGCTGTCTTTTCAACTTCAGGGATTGCAGCACTTGTGCCAGGCAATTATTTTGTGGAGATTTTCTATAAGAAAAGTGACGGTGGATGGTCAAAAGTGGGTGATAGTTTGTTTGACAATTCAGCTCAAATCTTTTTCAAGCATGCATCTGAGAACATTGAAACAAACTCAACTTTTACAATCAGTGGAAGCGATTTGGTACAAAGCGAAAATGCATCAATCAGTGTAAGTGTCAAAAACAGCAGTGATTATGCAACTTTTGTAGGCAGTTATCGAATTAGCTTATCTTCACTTAATGGTAACTTACTTCAAACAATCAATACAGTAAGCGAAAGCGGGATTGCGCCCGGTTCTAACAAAAACCTCAACTTTAATGGAATTATCAGCTTTGCACCCGGTACTTATTTGATGGACATTTCATACAAGTTTCAAGGCTCTCCTCAATGGTATTTAGCAGGTAGCTCAAACTATCCCAACCCGGTTTATGTTAAAATCATAGCTCCTACCCTCTCACCGGACAAATATGAAAACAACGATTCTTTGGAAGCATCCCACATATTTCCCGTGAACTTTACAGGCACTATTGCTGAAATTAAATCTACAGAATCAAACTTGCACATTGGAACAGACAACGACTTTTACAAAATTCATTTACCTGCCGGAGACAATTACACTATCAAAGCCAGAATACACGATTCATATAGTAGTGGTGATGGCAATGATTATTATGTCGATGCATTGTTTTCATATTCTCTTGACAGCAGCAATTGGAGTGAAACATACGATGACATTATGCCGGGGCAAATCAATCTTTCAGACAAAAATGGTGGCACAATCTATTTCCATGTCGCACCCTATTTTGAAGGCGAAACAGGAACCTATTTATTAGACATTACAGTAACCAGAGAAAGCACAGGCAATGTAAACAATATAAACTTGCAAGACAAGATACACATTTTCCCTAACCCTGCTCAGAATAGCGTTTCATTTGATTTTTCAGGCATAAGTGACAATATTTCAAAAATTGAGATAAGCAATGTCAATGGGCAACTGTTAGAAAGCATACAACTGAAAACGAACGCACAGCCATTGATTTACAAAACCGACAAACTCAACAATGGAATTTATTTCATTCAAATACACACCCAAAATGGCATTATCACAAAACATCTTATGATTCAAAAATAAGTATCGCACTGCACCAAATCAAACAGTAACACATATTAAAAACTACTATGAAAAAACTTACATTACTCATTGGAATGCTTGTTCTCCTAATCACAAGTACATTTTCCAAACCTGTCAACCCAAAGACAGCTATTGAAGTTGGCACATCATTTTTAACCTCATTGGACAAAATGCAAGCAAGAAGAAGCAGTGTAAATCTGCGATTGGTTTACACAAGTAACTCTTTAGCTAATAGTATGATTGCGACAGCGAATGTTACAAACTATTACTACGTATTTAACAATGATGACAACGGCTTTGTAATCGTATCAGGCGATGACATTGTCATTCCTGTACTTGCTTACTCAAATGAAAGTGCTTTTGACCCAAACAATATTCCACCCAGTGTACAAAAATGGTTAGAAGGATATAAAAGCCAAATTAGGGAAGCCATTGAAAAGAAAATGCAAGCAACTGCTGAGATTACGGCAGCATGGAACAATTACTTGAATGGTACTCAGTCAAATTTGCCGGCTGCTCCCACAGCTACTGTGAACCCATTAATCCAGACAAAGTGGAATCAATCTCCTCACTTCAATGCACTTTGTCCTTATGACAACCAAAATGCCGAACGTACTGTAACCGGCTGTGTTGCTACTGCAATGGCACAAATTATGAAATTTTGGAACCAACCTGTAAATGGCACCGGTTTTCATTCATACAACCACAGCAAGTATGGAACACTCTCTGCAAATTTTGGAAGCACTACCTATAATTGGGCATCCATGCCAAATGTGGTAAATAGCGCAAATAGTGCAGTAGCAACTTTGATGTACCATTGTGGAATTAGTGTTGACATGAACTATGACATTGCAGCCAATGGTGGCAGTGGCGCCTATGTTACAACCAGCGAAAGCCCGGTTACACATTGTTCAGAATATGCACTAAAAACCTATTTTGGATATAAAAGTTCATTAAAAGGTGTTTCAAGAAAAAATTATTCAGAAGCGCAATGGATTAGTCTATTAAAAGCGGACTTAGATGCAGGCAAACCTATCTTATATGCCGGATTCGGTAGTGGCGGAGGCCATTGCTTCGTTTGTGATGGATATGACAACAATAACTACTTCCATTTTAATTGGGGATGGGGAGGTGCGTATGATGGTTACTTTACTGTCAATGCACTGAATCCTGCAGGTGTTGGAACAGGAGGAGGCTCCGGTGGGTTTAACAGTGGACAGCATGCGGTAACCAACATTGAACCTACAAACACAGGAGGCGGTGGTGGTGGCAATACTACCCAAGACCTCAGACTCTATTCAAGTTTAAGCATGTCTAATACTTCTGTGTGGTTTACAAGCGCTTTTGACTTATCTGTTGACATTGCCAACTATGGTGACAACCCTTTCAATGGTGAGTTAAGCGCAGCAGTTTTTGATGAAGACTATAACTTCATTGATTTCATGGAAAAGAAAAGTACATCAATCAATAACGGCTATTACAGTTCCTATACTTTTAACAATGCAGGCTCGCCCAAGTATGTTCCCGGCAAATACTATGTTGCAGTTTTCTACAAAACTCCAAATTCCGATTGGACTATCGTAAAAGATGGTTCATATACCAATCTCTTGTCATTTAATGTTAAATATTCTACTGATATAGAGGTTAATTCAACTTTTAAAATTAGTGGAAATAAAATCGTACAGAATAGTACGGCAAATATTAATGTAGATGTACTCAATTCAGGTAGCAGCACATTTTGGGGGAGTTTCCGTCTGGACTTGGCAAAACTTGATGGATCCTTAGCACAAACGATACAAGTGCTGAATGAAACAAAAGGATTAAATGCTAATTATCATTACACCAACGGACTCGATTTTTCGGGGAAAATCACTGTTGCTCCCGGCACTTATCTTTTATCCGTGGCATTTCAAGTGGATGGTTCTAATAAGTGGTACTATGCAGGTA
Organism: Bacteroidia bacterium; assembly: GCA_023228875.1. Classification (NCBI taxonomy): domain Bacteria; kingdom Pseudomonadati; phylum Bacteroidota; class Bacteroidia; species Bacteroidia bacterium. The sequence goes on from JALOAG010000007.1 coordinate 92,307, forward strand.
GTTCAAATTATAAAAATCCTATTTATGTCATTGTAGAAGAAGCTCCCCCGAGTCCGGATAAATATGAAAACAATGACACCAAAGTAAATGCATATAATTTAACGCTCTCCTTTAGCAATGGTACTGCAAACATTCTTACAACAGGCTCTAATATTCACATCGGTACTGATAATGATTACTATAAATTCAACCTACCATCCGGAAAAGAATATACAGTCAGAGGCAGAGTGCATGATCTAAACAACAGTGGGAACGGAAACTCATATACTGTAGATGTTTTATTTTCAATGTCAAAAGACGGCACCTTTTGGTCAGATGCGTATGATGACATCATGAACGAAGGAATCCCTGTAGATGGTGGAAGCACATTCTACTTCCGTATTGCGCCTTACTTTACCGGTAAAACAGGTACTTATTTATTGGATATTACTGTCAATGAAGGCAACAATGCCAATATAACCCCTTTAGATGCTGACAATTATATCAAGGTGTATCCTAATCCTGCGCAGGACTTTATTAATATAGAGCCAAACAGACTCCATGAACAAATCTTATCAGTTCAAATACTGAATGTTATGGGGCAAACATTATTGACTCAAGAGATTACACAGAATGATAATATCATTACCTTACCCGTAACACATCTTAGCAATGGTATATTTTATGTTCAGTGTAAAACCAATAACGGAATAATTACTAAAAAAATAATAATTAACAAATGAGAATCGCAATCATCATCGCAGCCGTCCTTATTTTCACAACCGGTTGTATATGCAGAAAAAAAACAAGTAAAGACAAGACAACGGCTACCACTCTTTTTACTCCACAGTTTACACCGGGACCACCTGCTTATATTTACAAAACCAAGAAAGATTATAGCAATTTTGTTCCGGTGTTGATGAATGATGATAAAACTGAAATTATCTCATATCCTCATCCCACCGATTTATATCCTGCTGATATGCCACTGACTCCTACAGCGCTAAACAAAGGGTATTTACTCGACAACAAAGGAATTAATATAAATGTTGCATTTCTGAATATCACATACAAAGACTATTCAATGCTTACCGAACCCCCAACCATAGCAGAAATGAAAGAGATGCTTTTAGATGTCAATCCTTTAACCGAACTTTGCAACTGCGGAAATAAAAACGCATTTGATAACATTGAAAAGCAAGTAAACGAGCTGATAGATGCCAATCAATTGCGTAAAAAATGTAAGCCCATAAAGTAATATGACAATTACAGAAGACATTAACAAACAAATCATAGAAGCAATGAAAGCCCGAAACGAAGACAGACTTCGGGCATTACGTGGAATTAAAGCAGCATTTTTGCTTGCAGCAACTGAAACCGGAGATAGAGAAATATCAGATGAAACGGCAATTAAGACTATACAAAAGCTCGCAAAACAACGCAGGGACAGCATTGAAATCTTCACCAAACAAAATAGAAAAGACTTGGCTGAAAAAGAAACAATTGAACTAAACGTATTAGAAGAGTTCCTACCTAAACCACTTTCAGATGAGGAAGTTTTAACCATCTTGAAGAATGTAATTACCGAGCAAGGTGCTACCGGCATGAAGGATTTGGGCAAACTAATGCCTATTGCAATAGGGAAAATTGCAGGCAGAGCAGACGGATCAAAAATTTCAACATTGTTAAAACAATTATTATCTGCTTAGGCATACATGAAATATAAAGCGGTAATTGGATTAGAAATCCATGTTCAGTTAAACACAATAACAAAAGCATTCTGCGGTGATGCAAACCTCTATGGCGAAGCCCCCAATACACTTGTAAGCCCAATCAGTTTGGGGCATCCCGGAACCTTGCCAATGCACAATATAAAAGCAATTGAAAATGCCACCAAACTTGGATTGGCTCTTAATTGCCGGATTACACGCATTAACCAGTATGCACGTAAAAACTATTTCTACGCTGACTTGCCAAAAGGCTTTCAAATCACACAAGATAAAACACCCTTATGTACAGGAGGTTTTGTAGAAATTACAGATACCGAAGGTAAGCCAAAAAAAATTCACTTAACCCGTATTCACATGGAGGAAGACACGGGTAAGAGTATGCACGACCAAGATATTTATGATACGCTTGTGGACTACAACCGCGCAGGGGTTCCATTGGTTGAAATAGTGTCTGAACCTGAGATAGCAAACGGAGACGAGGCTTATCAGTACTTAGCAGAAATACGCAGACTTGTGCGCTATTTGGATGTTTGTGATGGAAACATGGAGGAAGGCAGCATGCGTTGCGATGCCAACGTTTCAGTTATGCTCGCAGACAGCAATGAATACGGCACTAAAGTCGAGGTCAAGAACATGAACTCCATGACCAATGTTAAAAAAGCAATAGAATTTGAAATCCAACGTCAGATTGAGTGTTTAGAATCCGGTCAGACTATTGTTTCCGAAACACGTTCTTTTAATGCTGCAAAGTCTAACACTGTGTCCATGCGTTCAAAAGAAAGTGCTCAAGACTATCGGTATTTCCCCGAGCCGGACTTACCTCCCTTTGTTGTAACAGATGAGTTTTTGAGTAAGATGAAATCGGCATTGCCTGAACTGCCAAAAATTTTATATCAAAGGCTACAAACAGATTTCAACCTACCGGCTTATGATGCCGGTGTTCTTACAGAAGACAAAGCTACGGCTGAGTATTACCTTGCATTAATTAAAGATTGTTCAAACTACAAAGCTGCCTCAAATTGGGTGTTAGGTCCAGTAAAATCTTGGATGAATGAAAACGCTAAATCAATAAAAGAGTTTCCAATAACAACTCACAAACTTGCGGCATTAATCGCTTTGGTTGACAACAATACAATCAGCCACACTGCTGCCTCAGGACCGGTTTTCACACAATTAGTCAAAGAGCCTAATGACAACCCATTAACCATTGCCGAAGGACTCAATCTGATTCAAACATCTGATACCGGACTGCTTGAAGGATTTATTGTTGAAACACTTTCTAAATATCCTGACAAAGTTTCTGAATACAAAGCCGGCAAAAAAGGATTATTGGGACTCTTCGTAGGTGAAGTGATGAAACTTTCTAAAGGTTCAGCAGACCCCAAAAAGGTCAATGAATTATTAACGAAAGCATTGAATTAATTCAGACTTGTATGACTCCAACATTAAATTTCTCAACGGGTGCATGATTTGCTGCATGAATACCTTCTGATATCACTTTTCGTGTTTCAATTGGGTTAATAATTCCATCCACCCATAATCTTGCAGCGGCATAATAAGGTGATAACTGATTGTTATAACGAGTTAATATTTTATCCAACAACGCCTTCTCTTCTTCTTCTTCCATCTTTTCCCCTTGTGCTTTATGTGCTGACTTTTCGATTTGCAACAGTACCTTAGCCGCTTGTTCGCCTCCCATCACTGCGATTCTTGCAGTGGGCCACGCATAAATCAACCTTGGGTCATACGCTTTTCCACACATAGCATAATTGCCTGCACCATAGCTGTTTCCCATGATGATAGTAAACTTAGGAACCGTGCTGTTGCTCATTGCATTCACCATTTTAGCACCATCTTTTATTATTCCACTGTGTTCAGACTTTGAACCTACCATAAAGCCGGTAACATCTTGAAGAAATACTAATGGAATCTTCTTTTGATTGCAATTCATGATGAAACGAGCAGCTTTATCAGCTGAATCCGAATAAATTACCCCTCCGAATTGCATTTCTCCTTTTTTGGTCTTAACCAATAATCTATTATTAGCAACAATTCCAACCGCCCATCCATCTATACGCCCATAACCACAAATAATTGTTTTGCCAAATCCCTCCTTATATTGCTCAAACTCACTGTTATCTACCAGTCTTTTGATAATTTCCATTGTATCATAAGGTTTGGAATGGTCAGCCGGTTTAATCCCAAAAATATCTTTAGGATTCAATTTAGGTTCTACTGATTCAATACGATCAAAGCCAGCATTTGGAGGAGTTCCAATTTTATCCATCAGAAATTTAATCCTGTCAAGACAACTTTTATCATCAGGGAAACGGTCATCAATAACTCCGGAAATTTCCGTTTGAGAGACAGAACCACCCAAGGTTTCATTATCAATATCCTCTCCTATTGCAGCTTTTACCAAATAACTGCCTGCCAAAAAGATAGAGCCGGTTTTATCTACAATCAATGCCTCATCACTCATGATAGGCAAATAAGCACCACCCGCAACGCAACTCCCCATTACCGCAGCAATCTGAATAATGCCTTTACTGCTCATGATTGCATTGTTTCTAAAAATTCTGCCAAAATGTTCTTTATCAGGGAAAATTTCATCCTGCATTGGAAGAAAAACGCCTGCACTATCCACTAAATAAATAATTGGCAGTCTGTTCTCCATAGCAATTTCTTGTGCTCTTAGATTCTTTTTTCCAGTAATAGGAAACCAAGCTCCGGCTTTTACGGTTGCATCATTCGCAACAATCACACACTGTCTTCCTTTCACATAACCTAAACCCGCAACAACGCCACCGCTCTGACATCCTCCATATTCTGCATACATCTCATCGCCTGCAAAAGCTCCAATCTCAACCCAAGGCGTATTTTCATCTCTGAGATAGTCTATTCTTTCGCGACACAGCATCTTGCCTTTTTCTCGTTGCTTGGCAGCGGCTTTATCTCCTCCACCCTTGCAAACCTGTTTAAACTTGAATTTAAGTTTATCAACTAAAAGACGCATTGCATCTTCATTCATGTTAAACTCTAATTCACTTGCACTTATTGACATGCGCACAAAATTAGCAGAAACAAGGCATAAATGAAAAGTTAAATCCTATTTTTGCGCTGCTTTAATATGTCCTGGTTTACACATTGGTTTGGTTCTGAATTTTATGACAGGTTATACAAAAACCGCAATGAGGAGGAGGCTATCGCTTTCATTCACAAAGTATTTGTAGAACTACCGTCAATGAAACAACCATCCATACTTGATTTATGTTGCGGCAACGGCAGACATTCATTGGCAATGGCAGAATATGGCTCCGTTGTGGGAGTGGACTTGAACGAAGAACAAATCCAAAAAGCTAAAGATAGAATGATTCTGCATGCTTCGTTTTTCGTTCATGACATGAGAGAAGTGGTAAAGCTAAATGAATTTGATTTTGTGTTTAACTTGTTTTCCAGTTTTGCATACTTTGACAATCAATCTGACGATTTAAAGACACTCAATAGTGTTTATCAAAACTTGCGGTCAAACGGCATATTTATTCAAGATTTTTTAAATGTCAATTATGTCATTCCCAGACTAAAAACATCAGAATACAAAACAGACAATGAACTCAGCTTTGACATTAAACGCAAGGTTGAGAATAAAAAAATAATTAAAACCATAAAGGTTTCTCAACGCAATGTTGAAATTGGTTTGTTTGAGGAAAAACTCACCGCTTACACTCCGGATGAGTTATTAGCATTGCACAAACAAGCCGGCTTAACTCCTTTTAAAATTTTTGGCAATTACCAATTATCAGAGTTTGACAAATTAAATTCCCCTCGTATTATTGTCTTTTCAAAAAAGGGTTAGTGAATGTTTGAGTTTTTGCAAGAAATAGACAGAGTTTTATACGAGTTTCTCAATGGGAAGCTTCACACCCCCTTTTTAGATTGGTTAATGCCCATCATTACTAACGCAAACACATGGATTCCTCTTTATGTTGGGCTATTAGGTTATATGATTTACCGATACCGCAAACTATTTTTTATTCCATTTCTAGGATTGTTAATTAGTTTTGGTATTTCCGACCCTGTTTCTGCCAAAATTATCAAGCCTATTTTTGAAAGGACACGCCCATGCAATGAGACAACTGTAAAATCGCGTGTTGTGGGTGTTGAGTGTAGAAACAGCTTCAGTTTTCCTTCATCTCATGCATCCAATCATTTTGCCATTGCAGTTTTTATGACTTTATTAATCGGTACAAGAAAACGTTTTGGTTTAGGTTTTTGGATGATTTGGGCAGGAGTAATTGCCTATTCGAGAGTTTATGTTGGTGTTCATTATCCCTTTGATATAATTGCCGGAGCGATTTTAGGCTCATTCATCGGACTCGTCATTGCCATCATCACAAATAAGATTTTAAAGAAACTCCAAAACAATAATGCCGCTACTATTTAACATTGCCATTTTATTTATTTTTCCTTTTGTCGGAGGACTTATTGCGAACTATACCAACAAAGAATGGAAGGGAACAATCAAAGTATTCTTGGCTTTCAGTGGTGCATTTCTATTTGCCATCACCTTTCTCAATTTTATACCGGAGGCATATCATCATTTAGAAAATGCAGGGATATGGGTGTTAGCCGGATTCTTTTTCCAGATTTTCATTGAACAATTTACTAAGGGAATTGAACATGGGCACAGCCATATTCATGACCTAAAGAATATCGCTCCAATCTTTATTGGACTTGGATTACATGCATTTCTTGAGGGGATTCCTGTGGGTTCACAAAATTTAGGTATAAGTCCCGGACTTTTGTATGGGGTTGCACTTCACGAAATGCCCGCAGCATTTGTCCTTGCCATCAGTATAAAAACATTATTACCACACAAGAACATCATTCCTTTTGTGTTGATTTACGCGCTTTTTTGTCCGGCAGGCGCCACTTTAGGCTACTTTGTAGAACACATTGAACATGGGGACAAAATCTTCATGATTCTATTGGCATTTGTATCAGGTACTTTTCTTCACATCAGCACAACAATCCTCTTTGAAAATTCAGAGAATCATAAAATCAGCAGAAAGAAACTCACAGCTGTGGTTGCCGGTACCGGTTTAGCAATACTTACTATGCTAATTTAATTCTTTTTTGCTTTTAACAGTGGTAGAACAACCATCAATAGTCCACCTATACAAACAATCCCTGAAATCAAGAACAAATAAAACCAAGGTAATAGCTTATACATCATGACGCTATAAGACATATCAGGTTGAGCAAACAAGTAATATGTTTTGAGAAATCCTTCGACAATTAAGGTCAGCCAAAAAATTAGCAGAGCTAAATTGGCTACTAAATAACCGGTTTTAATCTGCTTTTCTTTGTGGGGGGCATATCCAAGAATATCAAAAGCAAAAGCGAGCAACAACATTGTATTAATTCCAATTGTTGCTCCCATAGTATGTCCGACAATTACGTGAGTGCCATGCATATAAACATTCAATGCAGGCACAGACATAGCAATTGCTAAAATCAAGGTTAAGAAAACCCAAACATCTGCCGCAAACAGAAATTTATATGGAATGATGTTGAAATTCTTTTTCGCTGTTGTCAAAGATGACTTCCACAGATAAATAATTCTTCCAAGCAATAACAACTCTGTCATACTCACCAAATAACCTATATGTTTCACATAAGGCTGTGTTGGCAATACATACACATGATGTCCCCAATTAAACATAAGGTTAAAGACTCCCAAAAAATACAATCCAAAGGCAATTTTAGAAAAGCTATACTTTTTATTGCCGGCAATTTTATCCATCAAGTAAATTGAAGTACCATACACCAATTGATTCCAAGCACCAACAAGAGAGCCATAAGACTTCCATTGAATCGTCATGTCTTTTACAAGATTATTTCTCACCTGAGGCAGCAGCCATGAATTAGATTCTAAATAAGTAAACAAAAAGAAGACAGCCCCTGTCAACCACATCCATACATATACAGGTTGGTTTTTCAGCGTTTTAATTCCTGCAACAAAGACAAAAATAAATATAGCCCAACTCACGGTAATTGGGATAGAAAAAATAGGGTCAAACTCCCAATATTCTCTGCCTCCAAATACTCCAAACACATAAGACAGTAAAATTCCGAAGAAAGTTAATGCAAGTATCCAGAACACAACTCTTATTAAATTGTTGTATCTCCTGATTGCATATTGATCTTCATGCATGTAATAAATAATACTACCGATAGCGCAGGTGAGAATCCAAAAAATTGCAGATGATACATGTAAAGGACGGATTTTTGTAAAAGAAAACACATCTTTTAAAAACCCTGGCACTACATATTCAATGGCACCTAACAACCCAAAAAGCAAGGTTGAAAGTAAGAAAATCAAACCTGTTTTTATAAATAGGCGCGAGTAGTCTTTATGGCTGGGATATTGTTCCATCTAAATGTTTAATAAATTCCTCAGGCTTATATACGCCAGTGGAGTTTGTGTATTTAAAAAATTCAACAAATTGCTGTACTTCAGACTCTGTTAAGTGAAAGTTAGGCATTACCTGTGTGCCGGTATGTAACACAGACGAGATATACTCCTCAGACCTTCTTTCGTAAACATTGGTTAAATCCGGACCTAAGTGACCACCCAGTCCATAAATCTGATGACACGAAGTACAATTTTTCTTTTGCCAGAGTATCCTGCCTGCTTGTGCCATAGCATTAGGTTCAACACCTTGATAATTATCCTCTTCATACAACAATATACTATAAGAGAGAAACGAGCCAATCAATATGAATAGAATCACAATCTTACTTCTATACATCCCCTTACAAATTCCGTTCAATTATAAAACAAGATTGGCAAAATGCTATGTCTTTTCTTTTTTTTCTTACCTCCATGCTTCTTCAGAAATCCTACACTAGGAAAACAGATTCTCGCTTTGTCAGAATAAGAATCTAAATTACCTTGCAATTTTCAATTATTTTTTCTTATAAATTTTGACCTTACCTTCTGCGTTGTTATTCAGTATTTGAACCTTTCCAAACCCAAGAGCTTCAATCTTTGGTTTGATTAAGGATTCGGTACCTACTGCAACAATCAGCATATTGTCAGGAGTCAAATATTGCTTCGCAAAATTATTGATATCTTCTTTAGTCAGTGAATTAATTATTTCTGCTTGCTTCTTTTTATAATCGGCATCTAAATTTCTATTTACAATACCAAATAAGAATGAAGCTTTGCCAAAAGAAGATTCATAATCCAATGCATCACTGGAAATCAATGCACTCTTTGTGAATGCAAGTTCCTCATCAGTAATGCCTTCTTCTTTATATTTCTTGATAATATTCAGAATCTCTACAATGGCACTATCTGTTGCTTCTGCTTTTACACTGGCACTCACGACATAATAACCCGGGTAGTTTTTATATGGCGCACTGAAACCTGAACGAATTCCGTAGGTCCAACCATGATCTTCTCTTATAGACAAGTTCAATCTTGAATTAAAATTACCACCCAGAATAAAATTCATCACATTGGCTTTAAAGAAATCGCCATAAGTGTCATATTTCATTGCCCTATTACCCATAATTAAGAAAGACTGAGAAGCAAAGTCCTTATTGATTATAAATGCTTGAGTAGTTTGATATTCAGGGAACTTAGCAATTACGGGGAATGTAACTTCCTTTCTCTCCCATTTATCCATAAAACTCAGTGCATTCTTCACTTCGTCTTGACTAACCTCTCCTACTACCACTATTTTAGTAAATTGTGGCGTTATAAAACTTTGGTAATACCTCACAATATCTTCCAATTTAATTTTCATGAATTCATTGTAATTACCTGAAGCAACTTTACCAAGCGGGTTGTTATCATTATAAATCAATCGGCTAAACGCCTTAGAAGCAACCACACCTGAATTCAAACGCATATTGGCAATACTTTCGCCCAAACGTTTACGAAGTAAATCATAGTCTTCACGCTCAAAATTAGGACCAAACATCATCTCCTCCAAGAGTGCCATCGTTTCATTAATTTTATCTTTATAGCAACTTACAAAGCAAGAAATTCCGGTACTACCACCTGAGAATGAGATACTGCTACCCAACCTCTCTAATGCACTTTCTAATTCAGCAGCTGGGAATTTCTTTGTACTTTCATTCATCATCTGAGCAGTAAAATAGGCTGTTCCATAAGGAAATTTCTTACCATCTTCAAGTAACTGACCTCCTTCAAAATTAATCATAAACATTACCTTAGGAGTTTTATTGCTTTGTGTGCCAATAACTTCGACAGAGTTCTTAGTTGTGAATCTGAAGAAATCAGGGGTTTGAACAATCTTTGCAGGAGGAGGAACAGGTCTTTTACTTCTATCAAAATTATCAACAGGTCTGTGATACTCTAATCCTTCAAACTCTGAGTAATCAGGTTTTGCTTCACTATAAGGGTTGAAACTTTCGAATGGTTTTTTCTTAGCTCCCGGTTGGTCATACATAGGGTCACGTTCAACAGTGATACATGCATAGTTTTTATTCTTTACATAGCGCAAAAACACTCTCAGCACATCTGCTTTTGTTACTTTTCTATATCTTTCAATATCTTGATCAAGATTGAAGCCTTTGCCGGGCATAGCCATTTCATAAGAAGTAAGTAAGCCTGCCTTACCTGCATTCGTCTCAAGATATCCATACATGTTTGTGATAAAACTTTCCTTAACTCTTTCTAGATCTTCTTCGGTAAAGCCTTCTTTTTCAAAATCCTCAATCGTTTTTAAAATTAATTCACGGGTTTCAAGTGGTGAAATACCAGGGTATGCCACAGCTTGTATAGTAAATTCACCTGATAACTCAAAAGTTGGATGCTCTACATCTACTTGTACTGCTTTTTCAGGCTTAACAAAATTCTTATAGAAAACAGAGTTTCTGCCTCCTGCCATCAATTGAGAAAGAATATCCAATGCCGGCTCATCTTTGTGATAAGCAGGAACTGTAGGGTAAACAAAAAGTGTCAAAGGCAAATAAATATTGTCTTTATATGTTTTATAATCACTTTCCGGCAGTCTAACAGGTTTAGGCACGAGTCTGCTCACTTCAGGTCCTTTGGGAATTGAGCCAAAATATTTCTCAACCATTTTGACTACATCTTCTGTAACTACATCGCCAGACACCACCAAAATAGCATTGTTTGGTCCATAATAACGCAAGAAAAAGTTATTCAAATCCTCTTTTGTAGCTCTGTCTAAATCATCAGTAAAACCAATTGTGGGCCATGAATATGGGTGACCGGATGGGTATAACAATTGATCTTTCACTTCATCTACAAAACCGTAAGGCACATCATAACGTTGTGACTTTTCGTTTTTCACAGTTTTTCTTTGTACCTCAAACTTATCTACCGTAAAAGCATTTGGCAAGAAGCCCATTCTATCAGATTCTAACCAAAGCATCGTTTCTAACATGTTGCTAGGAACAGTCTCAAAGTAATTTGTTCTGTCTCTATTGGTAGTTCCATTCATTTCTCCACCTGCTTCTTGCACAATTTTAAAGTGTTCCTCATCTCCAACATGTTCAGAACCTTGAAACATCATGTGTTCAAAAAAGTGTGCAAATCCGGAACGACCAGGTAATTCTCTATTTGAACCAACTTTGTAAGTAACTTCAACATGAACCACGGGAGACGAATTGTCTTCTACTACAAACACGGTCAACCCATTGGCTAATTCATACTTGCTATAAGGGATAATGTATTTTCCTTTTTGAGGCTCAACCTTCTCAATTAATTTAGTTGTACCTAATGCTTGAGAGAAGCCTGACAAAGGAATAATAATCAGACTTAACAAAGTAAACAGCTTAAAAAATTGCTTCATAATTTGATTTGTAAAATTCGGGTCAAAAATAGGCATTGAATTGCTATTGTTCAAAAGCTTCGATTAAATTCTTGCACTTGTTGTCTAATATAAAAATTCACTTCATTCAGAATGAGTTCCTTAAGGATTGTTTTTCATCAAATACCTTTTCCCTGTATTAACACATCACAGATTACACTCATCTTCACCAATTATCATTTAACAAGATTTTGTATCATCAGTCCGTCTCATAACTCCCTTAGTTCAATTTCCACAGTTAAACTACGCATCTAGTTCAATTCTAAGCAACTTTAAAGAAGCTTTTTTAACATATATTTTCCTAACATGAAAAATAAGATGCTGTAAAACGTCTTTAAATAGCTTGTGGGGAGCGCAAAACAAAGTCAAGTTCTTTAAGAAACTTTTTGAGCAGGTTTGCGACTCAAATATTGAAGATTCTGCGGAGGTTGTAAATATAGCAACCCAAACAGACAAACTGATTTAAAAAAGGAATATTAATAACAATCAAATGGTTAACAAACGATAAAGTTTTCAGACAGTTTGCGGCTATTCCTAATCGTATGCATTTCACTGTATCAAGCCATTGTCATCTTTTGCATAAGCATTACTTTAAACTATGTGAATAAAAATTCACCAACAGATTTCATTAGAATTTCAACTTTGCATCCATGTCCACAACTGTAATAATACTGGCAGTAATTATCATTTCTGCCTTTTTGATGCTCCGATATGCTCACAAATTCATTTTCAAAATCATCGGTTTAATACTCTTTATTCCTGCAATATTATTGGCATTATATCTTTTTAACCTGCCCCCTTTCAGCAAAAATATTTTTGCAAGAGATAATCTTAACAAAAAATTCTGCATGAATGAAAACACGCAAGACGTATGTGCCTGCATAGTGAAACCATATACAAAACTGTTAGAAGAAAAATTTGATAAAGAAGAGTTAGTGGAATTAGAAAAGAAGAATTATGAAAGTGCCTACGTCTTTTCAAAGCTTTCTTCACAAGTTGCCATTCAAACCACCTTATGTACCGGCAGTGAAGACAGCTCAAAAAAACTGATGGAAAAGTTTGTCAAGGAAATATCGCCTTTTGGTTATTCCACCGCTAAAACTGCTGAATGGTTTAAATCTACCACTGAATTATTAGAAGAAAAACAAGACAGAAAAAAGGAAATAGATGGCAAATTAGATTCTTAATTTAATCATCTGTATATTATTTCAACCTCTCTTTTATTTATAAACATTCTAAATAAGGAGCGTAAGAGTAATTATATTGATTAACTTTGCCGCGCAATAGAACAAATACAATGGGAAAAGTAACTTATAAATTTGAGGATGGTACACCTGAAGAAACTCATGATATTGAAGAAGGTGAAAGTGTACTTGAAGTAGCATTAGACAATGATATTCATTTAAACCACAATTGTGGTGGGGTATGTGCTTGTTCAACGTGTCACATTTATTTTGAAGAAGGAGAAGATCATGTCCAAGAAATGAGCGATGACGAAGAAGATTTTGTTGACAGAGCACGCAATCCTCGTATAAATTCGCGACTTGCATGTCAATGCGTATTGGAAAACGGAGATGCACATTTAGTGGTAACCATTCCTGACCAGTCGGGAATCATTGGTAGTTAAAACAAGAAATAAAATATGGAACATAAAACATTTGAACCACCCATTCATTGGCAAGATCACGAAGATATTGCGATGGCATTATATGAAAAATTCGGTGATGAATTTGATGAAAGTAAAATCTATCGTATTAGATTTACTGACCTCATTGAATGGGTTTTATCTCTCCCAAATTTTCATGGAAAACGTGAAGAATGTAACGAAGGACACTTAGAGATGATTCAATCCCAATGGGTATATGAATGGCGAGACAACCAATAATTTATTCTTTGACACTGCAAAATATGTTAATTCTAGAGAATCTTAAGAAAATCAAATGCTTCATTTTTGATGTAGATGGAGTACTATCAGATGGCAGCATCATCATAACTGAAGAAGGGGCACAGTTGCGCAACATGTCTATCAAAGACGGCTATGCACTCAGAAAAGCCTTAGAATCAGGATATATTATTGCAGTTATTAGTGGAGGAAACTCTCAAGGCGTGAAGGAGCGTTTGAACTACCTTGGCATAAAAGAGGTTTATTTGGGGATTCGCAATAAAATTGAGATTTTTGATAAACTGATTGAAGAATATGAACTCACTCCCGGGGAAGTATTATATATGGGAGATGATATTCCTGACATAGAGATTCTCAAGAAATGTGGTGTTCCCTGTTGTCCGGCAGATGCAGTAGCAGAAGTAAAAGAAGTAAGTAGCTATATTTCACCCAATACCGGTGGACACGAATGTGTAAGAGATGTCATTGAAAAAACATTAAAGGTTCAAAAAAAGTGGCTTTAGCCCGATGTGCTTAGTATATTGCACACTTCCTCTTTTTTTAAAACAGTAAAACCCCAGCTCATAGAATATTTTATTTGTAATCATTATAAATAGTAACTTTGAAACCAATTAAGAACACTTAAAAACAATATTATCATGATTAAACACATAGCAAATGCCGTTTGGAAAGGCACAGTTAAAGAAGGCAACGGACAAATTACAACCCGTAGCAAAGTATTAGAAAATACTCAGTATTCATTCAAATCACGTTTTGAAAATGGAGCAGGGACCAACCCTGATGAACTTTTAGCAGCATCACATGCAGGATGTTTTGCAATGGCAACCAGTCTACTTTTAGGTAAAGAAGGTTATACCCCTGAATCACTTGAAGCAAAATGTGAACTCACAATGAATCCTGACAAACTTGAGATAACTGCTTCACATCTTACTTTGCATGCAAGAATTCCTAACATTTCAAATGCTAAATTCTTAGAGATTGCAAACCATGCTAAAGAAGCATGTCCAATCAGCAAAGTGCTGAATTGCACCATCACATTAGATGCCTCATTGGCAAGTGCACAGTAACTATCACTCACAATGACTGCACCAAAAGTGCAGTCATTTTTTTTAATAAATATGGAAATAAAAATTATCAAACTATTTCTACGCTTAGCCTTAGCAGCAGGTTTTCTCTATGCTTCTATAGACAGACTGAATGACATAATAGGCATACTCAATCCTAACACAGTCTTTTGGGGAAATTGGAACAACTTTGTTGCTTATACTTCTAAATTAATGCCATGGTTTCCTCACTGGCTTGTACTGACTTTAGCAATCATTGCAACTATATGTGAAATTGTATTTGGGATATGTTTACTCATTGGATGGAAAACCAACCAGGCAGCACGCTTGAGCGGTGTGTTACTTCTATTGTTTGCCATTTTTATGAGCCTGACAGTGGGACTTCCAACTGTATTTGCATATTCAGTATATAGCGCATCGGCTGCGGCATTTGCACTAAGTACATTTAAAGTAAAATTTTTAGAATTTAAATAACAATCACCATGAACGAAAACAATGATTTTTACCCACCTTCCTCAGCGGAAAATAATAGACAAAAGGCAGAATTAGCACCAAAACAAATTGAAGCATGGCGCACCTTCAGCAGAACAGTCTTTAAAGAAGGCGTTTTGGATGAAAAAACGAAACAACTCATAGCAGTTGCGGTTGCACACGTAACCCAATGCCCTTATTGCATTAAAGCACATGTTCCAATGGCAATGCACAAAGGAGCCAGCAAACAAGAAATTATGGAAGCAATATGGGTAGCATCTGAAATGCGTGCAGGAGCTGCTTATGCTCATGCAACGATTGCAATGGATGCAATGGAAAGGGCAGAAAAAAACAATGAACATCAAAGCTAATCAATAAAATAAATCATGTACAGACTAAATTACGGGGCAGCAGACCCTAAAGCAATGAAAGCCATGTTAGGCTTAGAAGAATATGCATCTCAAGCAGGTATAGAACGTAGTTTATATGAATTAGTGAAAACAAGAGCTTCGCAAATCAACGGTTGTGCTTATTGTTTAGACATGCATACAAAAGATGCAAGACATGCAGGCGAAACTGAACAACGATTATATTGCCTTCCGGCTTGGCGCGAAACTTCGTTTTATACTGAAAGAGAACGTGCAGCATTGGAATGGACTGAAGTAGTAACATTGATAGCCCAAAACCACATTTCTGATGAACTGTACAACTCAGTAAAAAAATATTTTACAGATCAAGAGATGGTAGCATTAACAATGGCAATCATCGCAATCAATGGTTGGAATAGATTAGCTATCAGCTTTAAGACAGAGGCAGGCACCTATAAACCCGGCAGTCACAGCAGTTCCAACAAAAAATAATGAATTTAACGAATAAAGTAGCAGTCGTTACAGGTGCCGGTAGTGGCTTGGGGGCTTCTATTGCAGAAGCACTGATAAACAAGGGCGCTTCTGTATTTGGAATCGCACGCAATCAAGACGCACTGAAACGCATTCACACAAAATTGGGCGACAAATTTACTCCTGTTCAACTTGATATAACTGACCAAGAAGCAATTACCTCTTGGGTAAAAAACACCTTGTCAAACACTCATGCTCCCGACATTCTTGTAAACAATGCCGGCATAGGCGGATTTGCTAAAATTGATACTATGCAAAGTGATGATTGGTTAAACATGATAAACACTAATCTCAATGGAATGTATTTCATCACCTCACAAATAGTACCTTTGTTAAAATCAAACAAAAACGTTACACACATAGTAAATATTGGCTCCATTTTAGGCACAATGGGCAGAGAAGAAGGAACAGCTTATTGTACTACAAAATACGGGGTGAGCGGGTTTAGTGATGCACTGTATAAGGAATTACGTCTATACAAAATCAAAGTAACCTGTATCAACCCGGGCTCAATTGAAACAGGTTTCTTTCAAAGCTCAGGGATAAACCCACATGAAAACATGCTCCATCCTGCAGATGTAGCAGACACTATTATCCATGTTTTAGAAACACCGGACAACTTGCTGATAAACGAATTGACACTTAGACCTTTAAATCCAAAGGAGCCTAAGCAAATATAAGGCAGTAATCAGTTATGAAAAAAATCATTATTAAACGAGTTTATGAAGAACCAACTGCTCAAGACGGCTATCGAATTCTTGTTGACCGCTTATGGCCCAGAGGCATCAGTAAAGAAAAAGCAGAAATTAAAGAATGGCTCAAAGAATTAGCTCCAAGTACAGAACTTAGAAAATGGTTCCATCACGAACCTACACTGTTCCCTGAATTCAAAACAAAATATATTGACGAACTAAAAGCGCAAACACAAACACTAAACCGCATTTCTTCCATGGCAAATCAAGAACAGATTTGCTTGGTGTATAGTGCCAAAGACGAAAAACACAACCAAGCCATAGTGCTGAAAGAACTCATAGCGCAAGAGTAGGTGCATTGCAGCTAATTTCTTATAGATATTTGAAAAATAGCCTACCTTTGCAACCCTTTATGCAGATACAGGTATTAAAGTCAAAAATACACGGTGCAAAAGTTACTGAGACCGAATTGAACTATATCGGCAGCATCACTATTGATGAAGATTTGCTGGATGCAGCAAACATGATTGAGAACGAGAAAGTACTTGTAGTCAACAACAATAATGGTGAACGTTTTGAAACCTACATTATCAAAGGTGAAAGAGGCAGTGGAGTGATAGGAATTAATGGTGCGGCTGCCAGAAAAGGCATCGTTGGAGACACCGTGATTATTATATCATTTGCGCTGATGGAATTTGAAGAAGCTAGAAGACACAAGCCTACAGTTGTTTTCCCAAACGATTTTAATAAAATTTAGGTGACTTCGAAAACAAAAAAACTCCTCAGAATAGTATTCTTTGCTCTGATTGGAGTGATTGTTTTGTTCTTGGTTTTTAGGAACATTGATTGGAACAAGTTTTTACAAGGCGTTTCTGAGGCTAAGTTATCTTGGATACTGTTAGCAATGGTTGTGGGAGCATTGGGGCATTGGATTAGGGCTGCCAGATGGACTATCATGCTAAGATCTATTGGCTATAATTCTGCAAAAACTTATCCCGGTTTCTTGTCTGTGTTAGCGGGTTATTTTATCAACCTTGCAATCCCACGTGCCGGTGAAATTTCTCGCTGCGCACTCATGGGTGATGTGTGCAAAATTCCCGTTCAGAAACTCATAGGCACTGTTGTTACCGAACGAATCATTGATTTGTTGATGACAGCTTTTATTGTCGCTTTAGTTCTTTGGTTGCAATTCGAACTGCTGTATGGATTTACTAACAATAATATTTTCATTCCTCTATCCGACAAATTCAAAGCATTTTACGAATTCAGTCTTTTCTACCCTATTATAATTGGGGTAGCGTTTATTGGATTTGTACTTTATGCTCTGTTCAAAAAGAAACAGAAAGCAAACAATCAAAAGGAAAATAAAATCTTCCGTTTTATTACAGGAATTTTGGATGGAGTCAAAAGTGTATTCCAACTCAATCAACCCATACTTTTCACCCTCCAAACCTTTGGGATTTGGCTCACTTACTTAGGTTCTACGATTTGCATTTTACAAGCATTCAGCTTTACCGAAGCAGAAGGCATCAGTACAGGATTAAGTGTCCTCCTCTTTTCAACAATAGGGGTGATTGTTCCTGCTCCCGGAGGCATTGGCAGTATTTGGACTACACAAAATGGACTTATAGAAATCTATGGTTACAGCTTAGAACATGCAACCTTGTTTGCCAGTCTGCTGTTTTTTACTCAAGTAATTGGTTTCATAATTTTGGGTACTTTTGCATTGGTTCATCTCAGTATCCTGAAAAGCAAAAGCGATGCGCAACCCCAATCATAAAATAGTAAAGCTCGAAGACGGTTTAAGAATTCTTGAGGTTCAAAAGAAATTCGGGAAAAAGATAATTTTCACCAATGGTTGCTTTGACATTTTACACAGAGGACATATAGAATACTTATTTGCTGCCAGACAGCTTGGTGATTTCTTAGTGTTGGGCATCAATTCCGACAACTCTATACGAAGATTAGGCAAATCCCCATCCAGACCTTTACAAGACGAACAAGGGCGAGCGCTTGCCATTGCTTCTCTTTACTTTGTTGACATGGTAATCATTTTTGATGAGGATACTCCGTTGCATCTGATCAGCAACATACTCCCCAATATTTTAGTCAAAGGTGCGGATTACAAACCGGAAGACATTGTGGGTTACAAGGAAGTAACAGAAAATGGCGGCAGTGTTATTACCATTCCATTTATTGAAGGGTATTCAACTACTGCAATAGAACAAAAAATTCTCAGAGAAAATATCCAAAGGTGAGACTGCATTACACAACCTTTTTATTGCTCCTATTCTATTCACTTTTCTTGCCTGCCCAACCGGCAAAAGTTGACTCATCCGCGGTCTTTGTTGTTCAGAATATCTTTATGCTGGGGAACAAAAAAACGAATGAGAGCATTATTCTGAGAGAACTGACTTTCAAAAAAGGCGACAACCTCCCCTTTTACGCTCTCTCTACACATTTTGAGAAAAGCGAAAATCAACTGCTTAACACCGATTTGTTTAATGCAGTAGATGTTTTCAATGACTCTAATCAAAATGTGTATGTGATAGTAAAAGAAGACTGGTACATTTACCCCATCCCCATTTTGCAGATAGCAGACCGAAACTTCAACCAATGGTGGCTCACCAAAGACTTCTCAAGACTCAATTACGGCATACGCTTGGATTGGTATAACTTCTCAGGCAAAGCAGACAAACTGAAACTGTTGCTTAATCTTGGCTACACAAAACAAGTCGGATTATCTTATGAAGTGCCTTTCATAGACAAAAACAAACATTGGGGAATTGGTGCTGCGGGAGTATTCTCAACAAATAGAGAAGTATGGGCATATCCCAACAATGACAAGTTAGTATTCTTTTCTGACCAAAATAATTTTTTAATTAAACGGAAATCTCTTGGAATTAACACAACATACAGAAAGGGGTATTTTGACAAACACAATATTGGAATCAGCTTTTTAGATGTTCAAATAGCAGACACAGTCGCCTCTGCAGAAGTAAACTCAAATTATCTCTTTGGCGGACATAACAAACAACAAACAATCAATATTGCTTATTCATATACTTATGACAAACGAGACATCAGAGGATATCCTTTAAAAGGCTATTTCATAAAAACAATTGCCGAACTTGATTTATATAATCCCAACAAGGGGTTTAGCGGATTCAATACCGAATTAACAGCCATTGCAAACATTTACATACCTATTGCAAAAAACATTTACGCTAATTCAGGAATCACAACTTCCACTTCACGATTAGACAAAGCACCCTATATTTATACTCCTTCCTTAGGTTATGCAAACACTTTTGTGAGAGGATATGAATATTATGTTGTTGACGGTAAAGATTATTTTCTCTGGAGATCAAACCTAAAGTACGCTTTGGTAAACAATAAAAAATACTACTCACGCACCTTACCACACGCTTTCAGTACCGTTTCTTTTTCATGTATGGCAGGTATTTTCTATGACTTGGGGTTTATGCATAGTCCTTATGTGTATGCAAACAACCGTCTGCCTAATACCTTGCTGCATGGGTTTGGTGCAGGCATAGACTTGATTTTCTTTTATGACCGTGTGCTCCGTTTAGAATTCACACAAAATGGTCTTAAAGAACATGGTTTTTATTTAAGTTTTTATGCCCCTTTATAAGCAGACACACGCTACTTTATAAACACTATTTTCTCCTCTATCTTTGCCGCATGAACTATTTATCCGTAGAAAACCTAAGCCGCAGATTTGGAGACAGGGTATTGTTTGAGAATCTCAGTTTTGGCATAGAGCGCGGAGACAAGATAGCATTCATAGCTCCCAATGGAACCGGCAAATCCTCCCTAATGAGAATACTAGCAGGACTTGAGCCTCCGGACAATGGACAGGTCATTGTCCGAAATGGAATCAGGGTTGCCCTGCTTGAACAAGAACCACATTTCGACCCCGGTAGCACAGTTATTGAAAGTGTTTTCGAAGGAGACTCTCCCATTGCAAGAGCTGTGAGTAAATACCAAGAATGTTTAGAATCGGGAGATACTAAAGCGATTCATGATGCTTTTGAACAATTGGATAATTTAGATGCTTGGGATTTTGAGGCAAAAGCGGAGCAAATCTTAGCTAAATTAAAAGTAAGACAATTAAAACAATTAGTAGAGAATCTTTCGGGTGGACAAAAACGCAGATTGGCATTAGCAAAAATACTGTTGTCAGAACCTGACTTGTTACTGTTAGATGAGCCGACCAACCACTTAGACATTGACATGGTGGAATGGCTTGAAAACTATCTGTCTGCAAACAATATCACCCTGTTTATGGTTACACACGATAGATTCTTTTTAGATAGAGTATGTAATGAAATTCTCGAATTAGATAATCGTCAACTATATACATATAAAGGTAACTACAATTACTTTCTTGAAAAACGTGAAGAACGCTACGCAAATTTGGCGGTCAATATTACTAAAGCTAAAAATTTATATAGTCGAGAATTAGAGTGGATACGCAAACAGCCCAAAGCGCGTACAACAAAATCACAGTCACGAATAGATGCATTTGAAGATTTAAGTAAAAAAGCAAATCAAAAAATTACAGAACGACAGCTACACCTCAAGTCAGAAATGATTCGATTGGGCAACAAAGTCATTAATGCACACAACATCGGAATGCAATTCAATGATGAAGAATGGTTATTTCTAAATTTTGCTTATAAGTTTCTACCGGGGGAAAGAGTTGGAATTCTGGGTAACAATGGAAGTGGGAAATCAACTTTAGTCAAAATTTTAACCCAACAACTCAAACCCAGTCAAGGACATGTTGATATTGGAGACACAGTTGTGTTTGGATATTTTGGTCAAGACGGGCTTCAATACAAAGAGGGACAAAGAATTATTGAATTGGTAAAAGAAATAGCAGAGAACTTTGAATTACCTGAGGGCAAACAGGTAAATGCTGCTCAGCTCTTAGAAAGATTCTTATTCCCCAGGAATTCCCATTACACACCCATTGCTCAGTTGAGCGGAGGCGAAAAAAGACGTTTATACCTTCTCACTGTTTTACTAAAAAAACCAAATGTACTCATCCTTGATGAACCAACAAACGACTTGGACATTCTGACACTCAACGTATTGGAAGATTATTTAGAGAATTTTGCAGGCTGTTTGATCATTATTTCTCACGACCGATTTTTCTTAGACAAACTCTGCGACCATTTATTTGTGTTTGAACAAAACCGCACCATCAAAGACTATCCGGGCAACTACAGTCAATACAAAGAATACTTCTTACAGAAAGAACCTGTGCAACCAGAACCTAAGATGGAAAAATCCGTACCCAAACAAGTTCAAAAAACCGGTGATAAAGGCGATAAAAAAAAACTCAGTTATAAAGAAAAAGTTGAGTTAGAAAATATTCCCCAAGAACTTGAGGATTTGGAACAGGAAAAACAATTGCTCACTGACACATTAACCAATCCTGCACTTTCACACGAAGAACTTCATACAATCAGCCAACGACTCTCAGAAATTATGAATCTTATAGACACAAAGGAAATACGATGGCTTGAGTTGTCAGAGTAGCACTCAGTCTATTCTGATTCCTGCTTTATTTATCCAAATATTTTGGATAACACAATTGTATGCTGCACTTTCGCAAACATGAAAATTTCAACCAAAGGACTTCTTTATACAATTGTAACCTTTAGCCTTGTTTTACTTTCTTCACTTAATAGTCATGCACAAACACTTAATTCAGGTGAAATATACAAAGAGATTCAAAAACTGAATCAGTTTGGTTCTGTACTGTATATAGCGGCACATCCTGATGATGAAAATACAAGATTGATTAGTTATCTATCCAAAGGAAAACTATATCGTGTCGGTTATTTATCACTGACAAGAGGCGATGGCGGTCAAAACTTAATCGGTGCAGAACAAGGGGTTGAACTTGGTGTGATTCGAACAAATGAACTCTTGCAAGCTCGTAGCATTGATGGTGCAGAACAATTCTTTACCCGAGCTTATGACTTTGGTTATTCAAAAAACCCAACAGAGACTTTTGCATTTTGGAATAAAGACTCCGTACTGCGTGATGTAGTTTGGGTTATACGCAAATTCAGACCCGATGTAATTATCACCCGTTTCCCCGAGACCGGAGAAGGTGGACATGGCCATCACACTGCATCTGCAATATTGGCAAAAGAAGCATTCAAAGCGGCTGCTGACCCCAATATGTTTCCTGAGCAACTAAGTGAAGTTTCTGTTTGGCAAGCAAAAAAACTTTTTTGGAACACTTTTAACTTTGGCTCAAATAATACAATTTCTGAAGACCAGTTTAAAATTAATGTAGGAACTTTCGATCCGATATTAAGACATAGTTATGGTGAAATTTCTGCAAAAAGTCGCTCAAAGCACAGTAGTCAGGGCTTTGGCACTGCGTTAGAACGCAAACCAATTTATGAATACTTTGTAACATGGGAAGGCAATAAACCTTCATCCTCCTTTATGGAAGGAATTGATACCGGTTGGACAATGGCAGTAACCAACCCCTCAAAAGCCAAAACCATTACACAACAAGTTAACAACATTCTAAACAAATTTGATTTTACAGACCCTTCAAAATCCCTGTCTGCTCTCTATGCATTGCGTAGTAAAATAGAACAAAACTATGAATTTACATCTCCTTCCTTGTTTTGGTTAAATCAAAAGATTGAAGCAATCAACAATATTATTGGTCAATGTGCCGGGGTGTATTGCGAACTCACTACCGACAAGCAATTTTTAGTACCGGGTCAAACCATTCAAGTCAAACTTTCACTTATCTCCCGAATTCCTCAAGTAAATGGATTTAAAGTAAGAATAAAATTTGCTCCTTTTGATTTTACTCAACAAATTAGTTCGCAATACTGGGACACTACATTTTCTTTTCAAATCCCGGAATACTTAGATTATGATATCTCACAACCTTATTGGTTAAAAAATCAGAGAAGCAAAGGGCTGTTTGCAGATCCTGGACTTGCTTTACTTGGCAAAGCTGAGAACCCTACGCTTTTCAAAGCAGAGATAGAACTCAACATAAGTAACCCCAATATTTTCATCTCAATAAACCCAAACCTACGATTCAAATATAATGACCCATCTAAAGGAGAGGTTTATCAACCTGTTTTCATAGTTCCTCCAGCAGTTATTCTTCCTGAAAACGAACGCACTTTCTTTCAGCTATCTGAAACAACCCCACAGGTAGTTGAGAAGATTATTCATGTCAAAGTAAAATGCTACCAAGAGAATTTTAAAGGTAATTTTTTTGTTGAAGTACCGGAAGACTGGCAACTGCTTAACTCTCCCGAAGATTTCAAATTAGATTTAGGTACTGTCGGAAGTGAAAAAAACATCGAAATCAGGCTAAAACTTTTTACTAATCCGGAGAATATTCGAAACAAAGGAAGTTATACCGCCCCACTATCCTATTATATTATTTTACCTACAGGGCAACAACTTGACTTTGCAGAGAAACAAATTCGATACCCCCATATTCCAAATCAAATTCTTTTTTCAAAAGCAAAAACAGAACTTGTGCTTTCTCTTGTAAGCACAGAAATGTCACAAAAAATTGGGAAGGTTGGCTATATACCGGGAGCCGGTGACAAAGTGATGGAATGCCTAAGAGAAATTGGTATTGATATTCAAGAAATAAGCAACAACGACCTTAATAATCCGGCAATATTAGGAATGTTCCGCACTATAATAACCGGGGTCAGGGCATTCAATGTCCGCCCTGAATTGAAAGCACAAATGCCAAATCTGTTGTCATTTGTACAGAACGGTGGCAGACTGCTTGTACAATACAATACAAACAATCGTATTGCGCCTTTAAACTTCGACATAGCTCCTTATCCACTCACAATTACAGCCAAAAGAATAACAGACGAAACTGCAAAAGTTACCTTTTTAGAATCAGGACATAAGCTAATGCATGCTCCCTTTCATATCATACCTTCTGACTTTGACAATTGGGTACAAGAGCGTGGAATCTACTTTGCAGGAAAAAGAGATAGCAGATATATTTCATTGTTATCAATTGCAGATCCAAATGAAGAAGCAAATGATGGCGGCTTAATATATACCGACTATGGCAAAGGCAGCTATCTATATACAGGGCTAGTATTTTTCAGGGAACTTCCCGCAGGAAACATGGGTGCATTTAGGTTGATGACTAATTTAATTTATAATCCATAGAAAAAATAAAATTGAGTTTTTTCTAAAAACCAAAATGTTATATTTGCACCCCCGAAACGGCTATCCGCACCCATAGCTCAACAGGATAGAGCAACTGCCTTCTAAGCAGTAGGTTTCAGGTTCGAGTCCTGATGGGTGCGCCCTGCAAGACAAGTCGTCAGAAATGGCGGCTTTTTTTGTTTTGTCGGTTTGTAACTCATTGGTAATCCGGAAGAAAGCAGAAATAACCGAATTTCCGTCAGGTGTTCGATACTGCTCTTTCTCAAAAAGCAGTTTTTCAGGAAAGATTGAACTCAAAAATATTTGCTTGCCCTCTAAATCCAATTTCAGCCATAGCCTTTTCAGGTTTTCCATTACCCGAAAGGCAAACTGCATTTGCGAAAGCACATCTTCGTTTGTATCCGCAAACTCCGCTTTCCTGACTTCCAATATCATCAGTTCTTTTTCGTATGATTCTTTTAACCGTTCGTAGGAATCTACCTTG